>JASHSO010000163.1 GCA_030038715.1 Streptosporangiaceae bacterium | reverse complement strand
GTCGGTAGCGCCGGTCTGCGGTGCCAGGGGCATTCCCGCCTACATTCGCCCCGAGGACCGCGCGCTGCTGACCGACCCGGCCCGCGGGCTCGGCCTCGGGCCCGCCCAGCAGCTCTTCGGCGGGCTGCGGCTCAGCGAGCCCGACGACGTGCTTGAGCTGGCCGATGGTATGACTCTGAACCTGGCCGGCCTCGAGCTGACGGTGGACCATGCCCCAGGCCATACGCCGGGCTCGGTGACATTCCGTCTGCCTGGGACCGGCGAGCCGGGCACGCTGTTCTCCGGTGACCTGCTGTTCGCCGGGTCGATCGGCAGGACTGACCTGCCCGGCGGTGATTACCAGACGATCCTGGCCAGCCTGGCCCGGGTCTGCCTGCCACTGCCGGACGAGACGGTGGTGCTCGCCGGGCACGGACCGGACACCACAATAGGAGCCGAGCGAGCGGGCAACCCGTTCCTGGCGAGCCTGACCCCGGCCGCGGGGCGGCCAACCGGGCTGTGAGGTGGACCTGCTGGGCCGGCGTCGGCCGTGGACTGCGGCGACCGCGCGACGCCGGCTGGACTCTGACAGTCCAGCGCTGACGATGGGAAGGCTGATTACGCGATGATCCGCAGCCACGAGGCAGGCAGCCTGCGCGCCAGTGACGCAGGCGAGCAGGTGCGGCTGGCCGGCTGGGTGGCTCGGCGTCGCGACCACGGCGGAGTCGTGTTCATCGACCTGCGTGACGGCAGCGGGGTGGTCCAGGTCGTGCTGCGCGAGGAGGACGTCGCCCATGACCTGCGGGCGGAGTTCTGCGTGCTGGTGACCGGCACCGTGCGGCACCGTCCGGCCGGGAACGAGAACCCCGAGCTGGCCACGGGAGAGATCGAGATCGCGGCGACCGCGCTCGAGGTGCTGTCGCAGGCCGACCCGCTGCCATTCCCCATCGAAGCCGGTGCCGGCCAAGGCGGTGCAGGCCGGGGTGGGGGGGAGCTGAACGAGGAGGTCCGGCTCAAGTACCGGTATCTGGACATCAGGCGGGCCGAGATGACGGCAGCGCTGCGGGCTAGGTCCCGGGCGGCCTACCTGGTCAACCAGGTGATGGCCGAGCACAAGTTCGTCAACGTGGAGACTCCGTTCCTGACCCGCTCCACGCCGGAGGGCGCGCGCGACTTCCTGGTGCCGGTCCGGTTGCGGCCCGGCACCTGGTACGCACTGCCGCAGTCGCCACAGCTTTTCAAGCAGCTGCTGATGGTCTCCGGCTTGGAGCGGTACTTCCAGCTCGTAAGGTGCTTCCGCGACGAGGACTTCCGAGCTGACAGGCAGCCCGAGTTCACCCAGGTCGACCTCGAGATGTCGTTTGTCACCAGGGAGGACGTGGTCGCGGTCGCCGAGGATCTAGTAGCCCGACTGTGGGCGGAACTCACTGGGTACCAGGTGCAGCGGCCTATCGGCCAGCTGACCTATGCCGACGCGATGACCCGGTTCGGCTCGGACAAGCCCGACCTCCGGTTCGGGCAAGAGCTCGTCGACCTGACAGCGTATTTCGCCCAGTCGGAATTCCGGGTGTTTCAGGCGCCGCACGTGGGCGCCGTGGTGATGCCGGGCGGGGCGTCGCAGAGCCGCAGCGAGCTGGACGGCTGGCAAGAGTGGGCGCGCTCGCGCGGCGCGCGGGGGCTGGCCTACGCGCTGATCGGACCGGACCGCTCGGTGTCGGAGACGGGCCCGGTTTCGCGGCACCTGTCGGCCGGTGAGCGATCCGGGCTACCGGCCGCGGCGGGCGCCTCGGCCGGAGACGCGGTGTTCTTCGCGGCCGGGACCGCGGCCGAGGCGCGGGCGCTGCTCGGCGCCGCCCGGCTGGAGATCGGCCACCGGTGCGGGCTGATCGACCCGGACGCCTGGGCGTTCACCTGGGTCGTGGACGCGCCAATGTTCGAAGACGACGGCGAGGGCGGCTGGACCGCTGTGCACCACCCCTTCACCTCGCCGCTGCCGGAGTGGGCCGACAAGTTCGACTCCGAGCCGGGCGGCGCGCTGGCGAATGCTTACGACATCGTCTGCAACGGGACCGAGATCGGCGGCGGGTCAATTCGGATCCACCGGCCAGACATCCAGCAGCGGGTGTTCGACGTGATCGGCTTGTCGCGCGAGGAGGCGGCCGCGCAGTTCGGGTTCTTGCTCGAAGCGCTGCGGTTCGGGCCGCCGCCGCACGGCGGAATCGCATTCGGCTGGGACCGAATGCTGATGCTGATGACGGGGCGCGAGTCGATCCGCGACGTGATCGCGTTCCCGAAGGCGGCCTCCGGGCATGACCCGCTGACCGGAGCGCCGACGCCGATCACCGGGGCTCAGCGCAAGGAGGCCGGGATCGACGCGGTGCCAGGCCCTCCCGCGCAGGCGCGCTAGACCGCGGCGCCGCACAGCGCTCCCGGGTCCACTGCGCAGTCGCGCGTTCATGATCGTGATTGATCAGCGTCATCCCAGTGACACCAATCCACCACGATCATGCGGGAAGTAGCCTGTGATCATGGCCAGAGTGGAGCAGGGCCAGCCAGGGAGCCTGTTTGACGAGTCCGCGGACGCGGCCGAGCAGGCGCAGGCGCCCTTGGCCGTGCGAATGCGGCCTCGTTCCCTTGACGAGGTGATCGGCCAGGAACATCTGACGAGGGACGGGTCACCGCTGCGCAAGCTGGCCAATAATGACACGCCGATGGCCGTGCTGCTGTGGGGGCCGCCGGGGACGGGGAAGACGACCCTTGCCTACGTGGTCAGTAACGTCACCAGGCGGCGGTTCGTCGAGCTGTCCGCTGTGTCGGCCGGGGTCAAGGACGTGCGGGCGGCGATCGATGAGGCGCGGCGCGAACTCGGCATGACCGGTGGTCAGACGGTGCTGTTCATCGACGAGGTGCACAGGTTCAACAAGGCACAGCAGGATGCGCTGCTGCCTGCCGTGGAAAACCGCTGGGTGTCGTTCATCGGCGCGACGACAGAGAACCCGTTCTTTTCCGTAGTCGGACCGCTGCTGTCCCGCGCCTTGCTGCTGACCCTACGGCCGCTGTCCGACGAGGACATGGTCCGGGTGATCGAGCACGCGCTAGCCGACGAGCGCGGGCTGAACGGCGCGGTGCGGCTGGCTGACGGTGCCGTAGCGCACCTGGTCAGGTTGGCTGGCGGGGACGCGCGGCGCGCGCTGACCTACCTGGAGGCAGCGGCACTCGGCCTCGACGCGGGCGGCGAGATCACCGTCGAGACCCTGGAGCGCGCGGTGGATCGCGCGATGGTGCGCTACGACCGCGAAGGCGACCAGCACTACGACGTGATCAGCGCGTTCATCAAGAGCATGCGGGGCAGCGACGCCGACGCGGCGCTGCACTACCTGGCCAGGATGATCGAGGCAGGCGAGGATCCGCGCTACATCGCCAGGCGGCTGATCGTGCACGCGAGCGAGGACGTGGGGATGGCCGACCCGACGGCGCTGCAGACCGCCGTGGCTGCCGCGCATGCCGTGGAGTTCGTCGGGCTGCCCGAGGCCCAGCTGAACCTCGCCCAGGCCGTCATCCACGTCGCGCTGGCGCCAAAGTCCAACGCGGTGGCGCAGGCGATCTGGGCGGCACGCGCCGACGTGCAGCAGGGCTTGACCGGGTCGGTGCCAAAGCACCTGCGCGATTCCAGCTATCGCGGCGCGGCTCGGCTCGGGCACGGCGCCGGTTACCTCTACCCGCACGACGACCCGGCCGGGGTTGTTCAGCAGCAGTACGCGCCGAACGAGATCGCGGGCCGCCGTTATTACCAGCCGTCGGCCCACGGTGCCGAGGCCCGCTACGGCGAGCTCGCTGAACGGATACGGTCGGTCCTGGCCGGCGAACCCGCGGCGCCCGATGCCGAGGCGGCGCACGACGCTACTCCCCGCCCGCCGGGCCCGGATCGCCCGCGATAAGGTCGGCGCAGGCTACTGGATCGGGATGGGGTGCCAACGCCGATGAACGCCGGACAGCTTGCCGCGCTGATCGCGGCCGGGTTCTTCGCCGTGCTGGCCTGCGTGGCGGTGTACGTGCTGGTCCGGCTCGCCAGACTGATGTCCGCGGTGACCGGGATGATCACCGAGTACCGCGACCGCGCCGACACTCTGATCGCGCAGGCCCAGGCGGCGGTCGACCGCACCAACGAGCAGCTCACCAGGACCGACGCGATCACCGCCAGCATGGACGACGTCACCTCGAACATGGCAGAGCTGTCCGGGCACGTAGCCGCAATGGCGGGCCTGGCCAGGGGTATCACCAGTGCCATCGCCACTCCGGTAACCGGGGTATCCGCGCTGATGTTCGGCCTGCGCCGGGCGATCATGGTCCGGCGCTCGCTGCAGGTCACCGCGCTAGCCGAGAGCCTGCCAGAGCGGGCTGCGCGTCCGGCTATAACCGGGGCCGCAGCATCTCGCGGCGGCCGCCGGACATTGGGCCGGTGAACG
>JASHSO010000162.1 GCA_030038715.1 Streptosporangiaceae bacterium | reverse complement strand
TCGAAGTCGGGTGGATTAAGCCGGTGGCCGATTCACTGCCCGTTGGCAGAAAGCTTTCCCCAGGCCGCCAATCGGGTCGTCCGGAGCCGCGCCGGGCGGTTCATACTGGGAGATAACAGTCGGGTCAATGAAAGACAGGGCTCTGCCGGGGCCTGCGGCCGGCGGGTGGGGGGCGTGCAGCGTGAGCGACGACCTAGCATCTGCGGTCGACCGGGATTACGGCGAGACGCTCTGGGAACCGTCCGTGGCGGTCAAGGAGCGCGCCGTCCTCACGAGCTACGCTCGCTGGCTGGCCGACCACGGCGGCCCGGCCACGCGCGACTACCCAGAGCTCTGGCGGTGGTCGGTCAGCGACCTGGCCGGGTTCTGGTCCTCGGTCTGGGACTTCTTCGGCGTGCTCGGCGAGCGCGGCAGCGGTCCCGTGCTGGCAGGGGAGATGCCCGGCACGGAGTGGTTCGCCGGCAGTACCGTCAATTACGCGCGGAACGCGCTGCATCTCGCAGCCAGCCACCCCGACCGCGCGGCCCTGATCTTCAGCTCGGAGACCGGCCGCCACGGAACGCTGAGTTACGGCGAATTGCGCCGGCAGGTCGCCAGGGTCCAGGCGGGCCTGGCAGCGCTCGGCGTCGGGCTCGGTGACCGGGTGGCCGGCTACCTGACGAACTCGCCGGAGGCGCTGATCGCCATGCTGGCCACCACGAGTCTGGGCGCGATCTGGACATCCTGCTCGCCGGACTTCGGAGCGCGCAGCGTGATCGACAGGTTCGCGCAGATCTCACCCACGGTCATGTTCGCCATGGACGGGTATGTCTACGGCGGACGTCAGTTCGACCGCCGTGCTGCGGTCGCCGCGATCGCAGCCGAGCTGCCGGGGCTGAAGGCCGCAGTCATGGTGGACTACCTCGGCACGGGCCCGGACGGCGGCGGCCTGCCAGTACCCGTGCTCGACTGGGCCGCGTTCGGGACGCGGGACGGCGCGGCCGCGGAGCCGCAGTTCGCTGAGGTCCCCTTTTCCCATCCATTGTGGGTTTTGTATTCATCGGGAACCACCGGGCTACCCAAGCCGATCGTGCACAGCCATGGCGGTATCGTCCTGGAGCACCTCAAGGCGCTCAGCATGCACCAGGATCTGACCAGCGCGGACACGTTCTTCTGGTACACCACGACCGGCTGGATGATGTGGAACTACCTGGTCGGAGGCCTGCTGGTCGGCGCGACCGTGGTGGCCCACGACGGCAGTGCCACGTACCCGGATGGCAGCGCGCTGTGGCGGCTGGTCGCCGAAACGGGCGTTACTTATGCCGGCACCGGAGCGCCCTACTTGCTGAGCTGCATGAAGGAAGGACTGCGCCCGGCGAAGCAGCACGATCTTTCGGCCTTGCGCGGGATTGGCTCCACCGGCTCTCCGCTCACGCCTGAAGGCTTCCGCTGGGTGTACCGGGAGGTGGGAACGGGGTCATCCGACCTGATTCTCGGCTCGTTCTCGGGCGGCACTGACCTGTGTACCGGGTTCGTCGGGCCATGCCCGCTGCTGCCCGTGCGGGCCGGCGTGATCTCCGGCCCGTGCCTGGGCGCCAAGGTCGAGGCGTTCGACCCGGCGGGCACTCCCCTGATCGGCGAAGTGGGCGAGCTCGTGCTCACCAGGCCGATGCCGTCCATGCCAGTCGGGTTCTGGAACGACCCAGGTGGTGAGCGGTACCGAGCGAGCTACTTCGCTGACTATCCCGGCGTGTGGCGGCACGGTGACTGGATCATGGTTCTGCCCGACGGCGGCTGCATCATCTACGGCCGCTCCGATGCCACCCTGAACCGAGGCGGTGTGCGGATGGGCACCAGCGAGTTTTACCGGGTCATCGAGGCAATGCCCGAGATCGTGGACAGCCTGGTTGTCGACACTGGCAAGCTCGGCCAGGACGGAAGGCTGATCCTCTACGTCGTGCCGGCCGCCGGCCAGCAGGTCGATGACGCGCTGACGTCGAGGGTCAGATCGCTGCTACGCACCGAGCTGTCACCGCGGCACGTTCCGGACGAGATTCACCAGGTGCCAGGCATTCCGCGCACGCTGTCCGGCAAGAAGCTCGAGGTGCCCGTCAGGAAGATCCTGCTGGGCACGCCGGTGGCCGAAGCTGCTGACCCGGCCGCGCTGGCCAACCCGGAAGTGCTCGCCCACTTCGCCCCGGGCGGTGCCCGGTGACTCGCAGCTTTGGCGAGGAAGGCGGCCTGCTGACGTACGGCAGCTACCTGCGGCTGCCCGAGCTGCTGGCCCAGCAGGTCCCGCAGGCGTCGCCGCCAGTGCACGACGAGCTGTTGTTCATCACCGTGCACCAGGCCTACGAACTCTGGTTCAAGCAGCTGCTGCACGAGCTGACCGCGGTGCGGGACGCGATGCTGGGCGGGCCCGATGGGCACCAGACCTGGCGCGCCCGGCAGCTCCTGCGCCGGGCCCACGTGATCGAGCGGCTGCTCATCACCCAGATTGACGTACTAGAGACCATGACGCCGCAGGACTTTATGGAGTTCAGGGCGTCGCTGGCGCCGGCCAGCGGCTTCCAGTCCGTGCAGTTCCGCGAGCTTGAGTTCCTGTCCGGGGCGAAGGCACCGGGCTTCGTCGGCAGGTTCCGAGTCCTGAGCGATGCAGAACGCGATCGGCTGGAGAGGCGCCTGGCCGAGCCGTCGCTCTGGGAGGCCTATGTCGGCCTGCTGGCAGCCAGGGGGCTGCCGGCCGGCGATGACGCGCAGGTTCTTGCCTCGCTGGTCAGGGTCGCTTCCGACCGGCAGCAGCATGACGACCTCTGGCAGCTCGCTGAGGATCTGCTGACCCACGACGAACTCGCCGGGCTATGGCGAGCCCGGCACGTCCAGATGGTGGAGCGGCAGATCGGCACAAAGTCCGGCACTGGGGGTTCGACCGGCGCACCGTACTTGCACAGGCGCGTGCCGCTTCGTTACTACCCGTTGCTGTGGGAGCTGCGGGATTCGCTGTAGCACGCATCCGTGAGCGGCAACGAAGCCGCGACCAAGGGAGTGGACGTCATGTCGGAGAACCCAGCAGGGGCCAGCGGGACTGGCGGCAGTGCGGCCGCCGGGAGCGCCGCGGGTGGCGCGGCGGACGCCAGCCCGGCGGCGGACAGGGACGCCCTGCTGGCGAACGCGGCAAGCCGCGACGGCCTTCCGCCTGATGTCGGTGACGGCCAGCGGTACCTGTGGGTCTACTACCGGCACGTTGAACCGGATGAGCTGACGGCCGCCGGACCAGACCGGATAGCCGCGGTTGCCGCCGCGCACGCGGAACTCGCCGCCGCGAGGCCGCAGGGACGAGCGCTCGTCTCGGTCAGGCAGGGGGCTAAGGCGGTGCTGCAGGCCGGCTCGGATGTCATCGACATCGTCACTGATGACATGCCGTTTCTCGTCGACTCGATCACCATGGAGCTGGCCAATCATGGCCTCGCCGCCAGGCTGGTCGTGCATCCACAGCTGCGGGTACGGCGCGACATAAGCGGGTCGCTGCGTGAGGTTGTCGGCCCGGTCGGCGGCGGTCAGGCAAGTCACGACGTATTGGCCGAGTCCTGGACGCACATCGAGATCTCCCCGCTCGCGAACGGCGAGGCCGACGCCATCGCGGCGGACCTGCGCCGGGTGCTCGGCGACGTCCGGGTGGCCGTGGAGGATTTCAACCGGATGGTGGCTAAGGCCGTCTGGCTGGCCGACGAGGTCCTGGCGCCCGAGGGCGACGGCGGTGGTGTCGACTCACCTGCGGAGATCGCCGAGTTGCTGCGCTGGCTGGCCGACGGGCACTTCACCTTCCTCGGCTACCGGCAGTATGACCTGGAGGCCGACCCGGACGGGATGATGCTGCGCGCGGTACCCGGTACTGGGCTTGGCATTCTGCGGCACGACAAGCCAGGCCCAGGGTCGTTCGCCAAGCTGCCGCCTGAGGTCAGAGCCAGGGCGCTGGACCCGCAGCGGCTGATTATGACTAAAGCCAATTCACGCTCGACCGTGCACCGGCCCAGCTACCTGGACTATGTCTCGGTCAAGCGGCTGTCCACCGAGGGCATGGTGGTAGGGGAGTACAGGTTCCTCGGGCTGTACACGCACGCCGCGTTCTCCGAGACCATCAGGTCCATCCCGGTGCTGCGGCGCAAGCTGGCCGAGGTGCTGAGGATCTCCGGACTGACACCCGAAAGCCATGACGGCAAAGAAGTCACCGAGGTGCTCGACTTCTACCCGCGCGAAGAGCTGTTCATGACCTCGGTCTCCGATCTGGTCGCAGTCACCGCCGGGGTTCACCTGCTGCGCGAGCGGCGACAGACGCGGCTGTTCTTGCGCAGGGACATCTACGGACGGTACGTCTCGTGCCTGATCTACCTGCCGCGGGACCGCTACAACACGCCAGTCAGGCTGCGCGCTACCCAGCTACTCCAGCAGGCATTCGACGGGGCCTATGCGGACTACAGCGCGCTGGTCAGTGACTCGCCAGTGGCCAGGCTGCACATCGTCGTGCGCTCTGAGCGAGGGCGCCAGCTACCGCAGGCCGACCCCGCAGAGCTCGAGCGGGCCATCGCCGCCGCCGTGCGCTCCTGGGATGATGACCTGTCGGACGAGTTCGTCAAGCGCCTGGGTCCGCAGCGGGCCAGGGAGTTGCTGAGCCAAATCGGCGACTGCATCCCTGCGACCTACAAGACCGACGTGCCCCCGTCGGCGGCTGTCGATGACTTCACCAGGGTTGCTCTGCTCAGGGAGTCCGGGCGCGACATCACATTCGAGCTGTGGGAGTCCGAAGGCTACGTGGGCGGGGTTCCGATCGAGGCCGGCGACGTCAACGCGGCGACCGCCGCCAAGCGGGTCTGGCGCCTGACCATCTACCGCACGGGAGGACCGATCACGCTCACTGACGTGCTGCCAAGGCTGCAGCACATGGGCGTGGACGTGGTCGACGAGCACCCCTACGAGTTCCCGGCGGCCGACCCGTTCTGGATCTACGACTTCGGCCTGCGTCGCAGGCCGATGCCGGACGGCGCCGACGCCGATCCGCGCCAGCCGGCCGCTACCGCGCTGGAGCAGGTCAGGGAGCAGGTCGAGGGTGCACTGGCCGCGCTGTGGGACGGCCGGATCGAGAACGACGGCTTCAACGCTCTCGTGCTCGACGCACGGCTGTCCTGGCGGCAAGTCGTGATGCTCCGCGCCTACGCCAAGTACCTCCGCCAGGCCGGCGTCACCTTCAGCCAGGAGTACATCGAGAGCGTACTGCTCAGGAACGCCGCTATCACCAGGCTTCTGGTCCGGTTGTTTGAGTCCAGGTTCGATCCGGGCAAGGAGGCCGGCGAGGCAGAGCGCAGCGACGGGATCGCCGAGGAGATCCGAGGCGCTCTCGACGGTGTGGCGAGTCTGGACCAGGACAGGATTCTCAGGTCGTACCTGGGCCTGATCGCCGCGACGCTGCGCACGAACTACTACGCGGAGGCGTTCGGACCCGTTCCCTGCCTAGTGCTTAAGCTGAACGCCCGCCAGGTTCCCGACCTCCCCGCTCCTCGGCCGATGTTCGAGCTGTTTGTCTACTCGCCGCGGCTTGAGGGTGTCCACCTGCGTTTCGCCAGCGTCGCCAGGGGCGGTCTGCGCTGGTCGGACCGCCGGGAGGATTTCCGCACCGAGATACTCGACCTCGCCAAGGCGCAGGAGGTCAAGAACTCGGTCATCGTGCCGTCCGGAGCCAAGGGCGGGTTCGTGTGCAAGCAACTGCCCGACTCCTCTGACCGGGATGCCTACTCGGCGGAGGTGCTGGCCTGCTACCAGATGTTCATCTCGGCCATGCTGGACGTGACCGACAACCTGCAGGGCGGTCGGGTGGTGCCGCCAGCCGGTGTGGTCAGGCACGATGGCGACGATCCCTATCTGGTGGTCGCCGCCGACAAGGGCACCGCCACGTTCTCCGACACGGCAAACGAGATCGCGATCCAGCGTGGCTTCTGGCTCGGGGACGCCTTCGCCTCGGGTGGCTCGGAGGGCTACGACCACAAGAAGATGGGCATTACGGCGCGCGGTGCCTGGGAATCGGTCCGGTACCACTTCCGCACTCTTGGCGTGGACGTCGACGCTGACGACTTCACCGCCGTCGGCATCGGCGACATGTCCGGCGACGTGTTCGGGAACGGCATGCTCCTGTCGCGGCATATCAAGCTAGTTGCCGCGTTCGACCATCGGCACGTGTTCCTCGACCCGGATCCCGATCCGATGGTCAGCTTCGCCGAGCGGCGGCGGCTGTTCGACCTCCCGCGCTCGTCCTGGGCCGACTACGACATGTCGCTGCTCTCGGCTGGCGGCGGCGTGTGGCCGCGGTCGGCGAAGGCGATCCAGCTATCAGCGCAGGCGAAGCTGGTTCTCGGCCTGGTCGGCAGCGAGGCGTCACTGTCCCCGGACCAGCTCATCTCGGCGATCCTGACCGCGCCGGTCGACTTGCTGTGGAATGGCGGCATCGGCACCTACGTGAAGGCCTCCAGTCAGCGCAGTGTCGATGTCGGCGACAGGTCGAATGATGCCGTCCGGGTCAATGCGAACCAACTTCGGTCCAGGGCGATTGGCGAGGGCGGCAACCTTGGCCTGACGCAAGAGGCCAGGATCGAATACGCACTGGCCGGCGGGCTGGTCTGCACCGACTTCATTGACAACTCGGCCGGCGTGGACACCTCGGACCACGAGGTGAACATCAAGATCCTCATGGATGCCGCCATCAGCGTCGGCCAGCTCACGGCGACCGACCGTGGACCCCTCCTGCACGAGATGACGGACGAGGTCGCCGAGCACGTCCTTCGACACAACTACCAGCAGAACCGAGTTCTGGCGGCGGCCAGCGCACAGGCACCGCAGATGCTGCACGTGCATGCCAGGTACATCCGCAAGCTGGAGCGCGAGGGTAAGGTCCAGCGCCAGCTCGAGGTGCTGCCGAGTGGCCGCGAGCTAGCCGAGCGTGCCGCGGCCGGGACCGGCCTGGTCGTACCGGAGTTCTCGGTGCTGCTGGCGCACACCAAGATCTCCGCAGCTCAGGACGTGCTTGGTTCGGCTCTCCCGGATGACCCGTACCTGCGTCGCGTGCTGGTTGAGTACTTCCCGACTCCGCTGCGGAACAGGTTCGGGGGCCTGATGGGGCGGCACCGGCTGCACCGCGAGATCATCACCACCTCGGTCGTGAACGACATGGTGGATCGGTCTGGTATCACGATGGCGTTCCGGCTCAACGAGGAGACCGGCGCATCGGTGCCCGAGATCGCGTCTGCATGGCTGGTTGCCCGCGCGGTCTTTGACATGCCGGGGTTCTGGTCTCAGGTGGAGGCCCTGGACGGGCAGGTGGATACCGCGGTGCAGATCCAGGCGCTGCTCGAGGGCCGCAAGCTCACCGAACGAGCCGCCCGGTGGCTGCTCATGTTCCGGCGGCCGCCGTTCGATGTCCAGGCGACCATCGACTTCTTCGCCGCCGGGGTGCTGACGGTCGGCGCGGGCCTGCCGAAGCTCCTGGCCGGCGGCGACCTGGCGGGTTTTACCGAGCGGCGCGAGGCATTCGTGTCCCGCGGCGTGCCGGACGACCTTGCGGACCGGATCGCCGCCATGGTGCCCGCGTATTCCGCCTTCGACATCGTCGACGTCGCCACCGGCACCGGCAGATCGGTGGAGGAGACTGCCGAGGTGTACTTCGACCTGGCCGACCGGCTGCAGATCGGCAGGCTGCGGGAGATGATCACGGCGCTGCCGCGAGACGACAGGTGGTCGACCATGGCCAGGGGCGCGGTCCGTGATGACCTGTACACGGCGCACGCTGCGCTGGCCAGGGACGTGCTGACGGTCACCGAACCTGGCAGCCCAGAGCAGCGGCTGGCTGCGTGGACGCGGCGCAATGACTCGGCCGTGCGACGGGCCAACCAGACGCTGAGCGAGATCTGGGAGAGCAACACCTTTAACGTCGCCACGCTGTCGGTGGCCGTCCGTGCGGTCAGGATCCTCGTGGGCAGCGCGACCCTGCCCGCCTAGCGACCGCCAGGTTTCTCGCGGGCCCCACCCTGCCCGGGCCCCACCCTGCCCGGGCCCCACCCTGCCCGGGCCCGACACGGCATTGCCTGACGCTTCAGTCAGTAGGCGGCGAGTGTCGGTGCCGCGGCCTCGCGTAGGCTGCATCCATGCCATCCGACCCCATGAGCGAAATCTCGGCGCTGACGGCGAAGCTCGCCAGCGTCGAGGCGGTGCTCGACCCGGGGGCCATGCGGAAGGAGGCCGACAGCCTGCGCGAACGGTCGGCCGACCCCGGCCTATGGGAGGACCAAGAGCAGGCACAGGAAGTTACCAGGCGGCTGTCTTACCTCGAGGGCGAACTGGCCAAGCTGGAGGCTCTGCACAGCAGGCTCGATGACGTTATGGCAGGGTTCGAGCTAGCCGAGAGCGAGCATGACGAACCGACCCGCGAAGAGGCGGAGCGAGAGCTCGCCGTCCTCCGAAAGGAAATCGACCAGCTCGAGGTCCGCACTTTGCTCAGCGGTGAGTACGACGCCCGCGAGGCGTTGATCAGCATCAACTCTGGCGCGGGCGGCGCGGACGCAGCGGACTGGGCCGAGGGCTTGCAGCGCATTTACTTGCGCTGGGCGGAGCGGCACGGCCATCCCACCGAGATATACGACACCTCCTATGCCGAAGAGGCGGGGATCAAGTCGACCACGTTCGCGATCAAGGCACCCTACGCGTACGGAACCTTGCGAGGGGAGCACGGAACACACCGCATGGTCCGGATCTCCAAGTACGACAATCAGGGCCGTCGTCAGACCTCGTTCGCGATGGTGGACGTGCTGCCGGTCGTCCAGCAGGTTGATCACATCGACATTCCTGAGGACGAAATGCGGATTGACGTGTTCCGGTCCAGCGGTCCCGGTGGCCAGGGCGTGAACACCACGGACTCAGCGGTACGGATCACGCACCTGCCGACGGGAATTGTCGTCTCCTGCCAGAACGAGCGCAGTCAGATCCAGAACAAGGCCACCGCCATGGCGGTGCTACAGGCCAAGCTGCTTGAGCGCAAGCGCGAGGAGCAGGCGGCCAAGCTCAACGAGTTGCGCGGCGACGGCGGGCGCAGTTGGGGTACCCAGATCCGCAACTACGTGCTGCATCCCTACCAGAACGTCAAGGACCTGCGGACCTTGTATGAGACGGGTAACACTGCGGCCGTGATGGACGGCGAGATCGATGAGTTCATCGATGCGGAGATTCGCTGGCTCCGCTCTCAGGGCCTGTAGCTGGCTCCCGCCCGCATGGCCGAGCAGTGGTCGCGCGGGCTCTAAGTTGATCGATTCGGCCCGCCCTCAACGACTTTGTGACAGTTCCAGGGATTTCGCCGCCCGGTATGTAATGCTTTGCGGTCACCTAACCCTCACAAAGTGGGCCACAGGCGCGGCCAGCAGCCGAAGGCATGGCCAGCAGCCGAAGGCATGCCCAGCAGCCGCATGCATGGCCAGCAGCCGAAGGCATGGCCAGCAGCCGCATGCATGGCCAGCAGCCGCGATCGGGCTGAGGGGTATGCGGGCAGGAATCTAGGGGCCCTGCCGGCGAGGCTCCGGCGCCCGGGCGAGTCAGTCGCAGAGCCACACGGCTAGGCCCGCGACCTGCAGGTTAGTGCGCCAGATGGGTGGCAGCCAGCGCCAGAAGTGCCAGCATGAGCAGGATCGCGGCGATCAGCTGGATGCTGATGCCATGCGACTCGTGATGCACATGCGCGCGGGCCTCGCGGCACGTCGGGCAGCGGCCTTCCGCTACCGGCCCAGCACACTGGGCGCAGATTAGGTGCTCGCAGCTCATCCTGCTCCTGCCCGGCACGGTGCTCGCCCGGCCACTTCGACGATGTTGGACCTTCCAGCCCAGTTTCCACCCTAGACTGGCCCGAGGCCAAACCGGGCACGTCTATTACGAGCGATGGACAAGTGATCCACTTCGACAACGTCACTAAGGCGTACGCGAATCAGGGCCGGCCAGCTCTCGAGAACGTGACGCTGGATGTCGAGAAGAGCGAGTTTGTGTTCCTGGTCGGCCCGTCCGGATCCGGGAAATCCACCTTCCTGCGCCTGATCCTCAAGGAGGAGCGGCCAACGTCGGGTCGGATTCACGTGGCCGGCAAGGACCTGGCCCGGCTGACCAACTGGAAGGTGCCCCTGCTGCGTCGCCGGATTGGCTGCGTCTTTCAGGACTTCCGGCTGCTGCCCAACAAGAGCGTCTACCAGAACATCGCCTTCGCCCTAGAGGTCATCGGCAAGCCCCGCCGCTTCATCAGGAAGGTCGTTCCCGAGGTGATCGACCTGGTCGGGTTGGAGGGCAAACGCGACCGGATGCCGGACGAGCTGTCCGGCGGCGAGCAGCAGCGTGTCGCCATGGCGCGGGCGTTCGTCAATCGGCCGATGATCTTGCTGGCGGACGAGCCAACGGGGAATATCGACCCTGCCACCTCCATCGGGATCATGAAGGTCCTGGACCGGATCAACAGGACTGGCACGACCGTGGTCATGGCAACCCACGATGCGGCAATCGTCGATTCGATGCGCAAGAGGGTCATCGAGCTTGAGTACGGCAAGGTAGTACGCGATCAGTCGCGCGGGGTATACGGCCAGGCGTACTGACTGTCCGGCGACTGAGTACCAAGAGGATTCAGCGACATGCGCGCCCAGTTTGTGTTTCACGAGGTGTGGATAGGCTTGCGCCGCAACCTCACCATGACGATCGCCTTGATCGTCGTGGTGGCGATCAGCCTGTCACTGCTCGGCACTGGGCTGCTGTTCGTGAAGCAGGTTGAGAACGCACGGTCCTACTGGCAGAGCAGAGTGCAGTTGTCGGTCTACCTCTGCTCCAGTCCCACCATCGGCGGTAGCTGCGCCAAGGACGGCGTGGTCACGTCGTCGGAGATCGCCGCGATCAGGCAGGACCTGCTGGCCACGCACGACATTGTGCCGGGCGGGCTAACATTCGAGACCCAGGCGCAGGCGTGGCAGCAGTTCAAGTCGGAGATGTCCAGTAACCCGGCGCTGGTCAAGTACACCCCGCCCAGCCAGATTCCCAGCTCGTTCGAGGTCAGGCTGAAGAACACGCAGGCCGACGCGCTGCCGGTCAGCGAAGCGATGGACGGTGTGCCGGGAGTATCGCATGTGGTAGACGACTCGACCGTGCTCGACCAGTTCTACAAGCTGCTGGACGGCGCGAGGAACGCCGTAGTCGTCATCGCGATCTTCTTGCTGGTGGCTGCGATCATGCTGGTGGCCAACACGATCCGGCTATCGGCGTTCAACCGGCGCCGCGAGACCTCGATCATGCGGTTGGTTGGCGCCTCCAATTTCTACGTGCAACTGCCGTTCCTGGTGGAAGGACTTATCGCCGGCCTGATTGGCTGGCTTGTTGCGACTGGCCTGCTGATCCTGGTCAAGTCGCTATGGCTGAACAGCTTGCAGACCTACTTCCCGTACGGGACGACGCTAAGCTCCGCTGACCTGATCGAGGTGATCATCGTTAACATGATCACCGGCTTGCTGATCTGCGGTAGCACCTCGTTCCTCACGCTCAGGCGCTACCTGCGCGTGTAACGCAGGGGCAGCGAGAGTGGCCGCGGAGCAGGGCTTCAAGATCATCGCCCGGAATCGGCGGGCTAGGCACGACTATCAGATCGAGGACGTCGTGGAGGCCGGCCTGGTGCTGACAGGCACGGAAGTCAAGTCGCTCCGGGCGGGCAGGGCCTCGCTTACTGATGGCTACGCGACGATTACCGACAGCGAGGCCTGGCTGCACGGGGTCCACATCCCCGAGTACACGCTGGGCACCTGGACCAACCACGAGCCGAGGCGGGTACGTAAACTACTGCTGCACCGCAGAGAGATCGACAAGCTTGCCAGCTCGACGCGGGAACGGGGGCTGACACTAATCCCGCTGTCCTTGTACTTCAAGGACGGAAAGGCGAAAATCGAGCTGGGACTGGCGCGCGGCAAGCGAACTTACGACAAGAGACACGATCTGGCGAAGCGGGACGCGGCCCGCGAGGTCGACCGTGAGCTGCGGCGGCGGAGATAAACGGAGTGAATATGATGCTCCGCTCCGGTAGCAGGGCGCGGCCAGGGGCGCATCGCGCGCCGCGAAGCGCCTCTCGGGTACGGGGATCTCGGGCCGTCAAGGCCGGAGACGGGGACAGCAAAGCCGGGGTATTCGGCGTGGGCCTTCGGTCGCGGGTGATGTTCGTTCGCTTGACCGTCGTCGCCGTGCTTGCCGTGGTCGTAATTGTTGGGCTCGCGAGCAGCCGGGCGTCGTCGGCCGAGCCCACTGTCTACCAGTTCTTGCTTGACTGGCAGTCCCGGCATTACCTGCAAGCCGCCGAACTGACCACCGGACGGCCAAATAGGGTCGCGGGCGAGCTGGCCGGTGCCTACCAGGACCTGGGCGCGACTCAGCTGACGCTGGCAATGACCAGCATCAGCCAGCAGGGCAGCGCGGCCAGCGCGCAGTTCGTCGCCTCGGTCAACCTGGGCAGTACCGGGTTGACCTGGTCGTACCGGGGGCAATTTCGGCTTCGCGACGGATCTGGCGGCTGGCACGTTGCCTGGAGCCCGTCGGTGATCATGCCGGCGATGCACGACGGCGAGCGGCTGGCCGTGGTCACCACCGAGCCGGGGCGATCGCAGCTGCTCGACTCGGCCGGCCAGCCGCTGGCCGTGCTCTCGCCCGTCTATGAGGTCAGCGTCGTCCCCGGTCGACTGGCCAACCCGGGGCGCACCGCAGCCGCCATAGCGGCGGTCAGCCAGCTGCCGCAGGATCAGGTGGAAGCCCAGATCGAGTCCGCACCGTCGAGGCAGCAACTGGTCCTGCTCACGCTTCAGCCGAGTCAGGCAGCGCTGCGCGCGAAGCTGGCGGCGATCCCGGGCGTCAACGTGCAGCAGCACCTCGAGCGGCTGTTCGACAGCATCGCGCCCGACGTGACCGGTTCAGTTGGCACCGAGACCGCTAGCGTGCTACGGGACAACGGCGACCCGTATGTCCCGGGCACGACGGTGGGTCTTTCCGGGCTCCAGCAGGCCTTCCAAAGCAAGCTCACCGGTACACCGCGGACCGAGGTAGTGCTGCAGGACAAGGGTCGGCTGGCACGGGTGCTCGATGTGCTCTCGGCCGGAACCGTGGGCAAGCCAGTGCACACGACGTTGAACTCCCGCGTGCAGATCGCGGCCGACGAGGCCCTCGCGCAGCTGCCCGACTCGGCGGCGATCGTCGCAGTTCAGCCCAGTAGCGGCCAGATCCTGGCCGTGGCCAGCCACCAGGCGGCAGGGATGCCCGCGCTGCAGCCCCTGTCGGGGCGTTACCGGCCCGGACAGTCGTTCACGATTATCTCGGCCGCCGCGCTGCTGGGTACCGGACTCGCCCCGGACAGCCCCGTTCCCTGTAATTCGAGCAATGAGGTCGACGGAAGCGTCTTCGTCAATGATCCGCCCGAGCAAAGCCTCGGCAGGAACTCAACCTTCACCACCGACTTCGCGCACGCGTGCGCTACCGCGCTGGCCGGCCTCTCGATGCGACTGACCTCCGGTGATCTCGCCGCGGCGGCCGGCAGGTTCGGGATCGGCGGATGGCAGCTGCCGGTCAGCAGCTACTTCGCCGGCAGCATTGGCCAGCCGAGCGGCGAGGTGGACCTGGCTGCGGACACGATCGGCGATGGCGACGTGCAGGTCAGTCCGCTAGGCATGGCGCTGGCCGCGGCCGTTGTCGAGTCCGGTCGCTGGCACCCGCCATCGCTAGTCACCGACATGGCTGACCCCGGCACTGCCACCGAGGGCGTGGTCAGCGGGCAGGTACTAACTGACTTGCGCGGCCTGATGCGCCAGGCTGCCGTGACGGCTGCCCATCAGGGGGCTGACGTCGACGGAAGTGTCTACGACCAGGCGGGGAATGCCCCGTTCGGCACTGGTAAGAGGCTGCGTATCAGCTGGTTCGTCGGTTATCAGGGCAACGTCGCGTTTGCCGTGGTGGAACTGGGCAAGTCGGCCTACGACTCGGCCGCGCCGCTAGCGGGCAGCTTCCTGAAGAACTTGCTGACTAAGTCCTGACCAGATAATTAGTACTCCTTTGGTAACTGCGAGCAACCATCTGATACCAGAGTGGCGTCTTTCCTAGTGACTGGGGTGCCGCTTGGGGGGTTGCGGCCCAGTCGTCGTGATGAGAACCGGGCCTCATCTCGGGGGAGGCCCGGCCATTGGGACCGGCCCCGACCCTGCCGGTCAAGCCCCCGTGGGCGTGTCTCGGCCACCGCCAGCGCCCGCGGGGGTGTCTCATCACCTTCCGGTGGATGCCCGATGGGGGCCGCGCTCTGCGGACAGCCCGTCGGGCATTCTGCTCTGATACGGGTATCGCCGAGCTTGCATCGCGTGAATGCCCCGTGACCGGTCTCTCCTTGCTCGGTATAGTTGTGTTGTACAACTTCAGAGGGGGTGACTGGTTTCGACTTCGGTAGTTGATCCAGGGGAAGCGGGTCGAGGACGGCGGACATAACCTCGTTAACACTGTGACCGCAACCTGATAAGTGCCAACACAACGCGCACTAGCCTCGCCCTCGCGGCCTAATAAACCGCGGAGCACATGAGGCTGTCAGCCCGGGAAGCCTCCGGCCCGGTGCCTGGCATCAGCTAGGAGGATCTACCGTCTAAGCCGGCCGCGGGACTAGGCGGGACACCTTACAGCGGCTAAGCCCGGCGGCAGCTCGCCTGTGTGACTGTCGGGGCTGAGAAAACCGCAGCAGGCTGCACCCGGAGAAGCCCTGGTGAGGTACTGAAGGACGCGGGTTCGACTCCCGCCACCTCCACCAAAGTGTCCGGCTGAGAACCCTGAACCTCGTAGCTGCCGGGTTCAGGGGCAGCGCGGGCGGCGGAGGCGGCAGCCCAGGCGGCGGAGGCGGCAGCCCGGTCGGCGGCGTCGGCACGAGACCAACACCGATGGCGGCGGCAACGGAGCCAGCACTGACTACGCCGGAGGCGGCGGCGGCAACGGAGCCAACACTGACTACGCCGGAGGCGGCGGCGCAGGGGGCCGCCTGGCATCCGGCACAACCACCCCGCAATCCGGCCGACCCCGATTGTCCGATCGCCGCGCCGAGAGCTTCGGTCTCGAGCAAGGATGGGACCATGATCCATGACAGTTTGGTGCCTGTCAGCCATCAAATTCTCATGGATCATGGTCCGGCACTCGTGCGAGCCACCTTCGAGACGGCACGAAGCGATGAACGGGCCGGTGTCCCGGCCGGGTGCCGCGGTCTAAACCGGCCGGCGGTTCGGGTGTGATAGGGATTTGAGACGTGACTGACCGGTACCCGCCTGTCGAGCCCTATGAGTCCGGCTTGCTGGACGTCGGCGACGGGCACGTCATGTACTGGGAGACCGTTGGCAGCCCGACCGGCCTACCCGCCGTCTACTTGCACGGCGGGCCCGGCGGAGGCAGCAGCGTCGGCGCCAGGCGCTACTTCGATCCGGCTCGCTACCGGGCGGTGCTGTTCGACCAGCGTGGCTGTGGCCGAAGTCGGCCCCTTGCCAGCGAGCCCGGCGCTGACCTGTCCACGAACACCACTGCCCACCTTGTGGCCGACATCGAGCGGCTCCGCGAGCACCTCGGCGTTGACCGCTGGCTGGTTTTCGGAATCTCGTGGGGTGTCACTCTCGCGCTCGTGTACGCGCAGGCCCACCCCGAGCGGGTGACGGCGCTGGTGCTGGGTGCGGTCACCTCGGGCACCCGCCGGGAAACCGATTGGATCACCAGGGACATGGGCCGCGTATTCCCGGCTGAGTGGGAGGCGTTCTGCACTCTCGTGCCGCCGGCCGAGCGCCAGGGCGATTTGTCGGCGGCCTACGCTCGGCTGCTGGCCGACGGCGACGCGGGAGTGCGCGAGGCAGCGGCCACGGCTTGGTGCTCATGGGAGGACACGCACGTCTCGCTGATGCCGGGCTGGGAGCCCAGCCCTCGCTACGAGGACCCGACGTTCCGGATGGTCTTTGCCCGGCTCGTGACTCACTACTGGAGCCACGGCTGCTTCCTTGCCGACGGCCACGTCCTGGCTGGAATGGACCGCCTGGCGGGAATACCCGGCGTGATGATCCACGGTCGTTACGACGTCTCCGGGCCGCTCGACACCGCCTGGACGCTGCAGCAGCACTGGCCGCGCAGCCGCCTTGTCGTCGTTGCGGATGCCGGGCACGGCGGAGGCGGTTTCCTCGGCGAAGTCGTCGCGGCCCTGGACGCCTTCGCCCGGCCGGCCTCTTAGCTGGCCGACGCCGCGGGCTCGCTGCCTGTCTCGCCGACCTAGCGACCCCGCGGCCCTGAGTCATCAGCTCTCCAGGTCCGTGCTGGACAGTACAAGGCCCCCGGGCCTACCATTGACTGTATGGTCAGTCAGTCACAGTTCGCGCCAGCTCCGATCGATCAGCTTGGCCTCGCCGCCACACTTCGCCCGTTCGGCGAGAGCCGGATGCTGCCAAGGGCCGCCTACGTGGACCCGGCCGTGTTCGGCTGGGAGCAGAAGCACTTCTTTGACGGTGGCTGGACGTGCGTAGGATTCTCCGCCGAACTCGCCAGTCCGGGCGATCAGCGTGCCGCGCCGGTCGGCGCCGGCAGCGTCCTTCTCACCCGGGACGCCGAGGGAGCACCGCACGCGTTCGCCAACACCTGCCGGCACCGCGGCCACGAGCTGCTGCCGTGCGGCGCCTCCGCGCAGCGGCAGGCGATCATCTGCCCGTACCATGCCTGGACCTACGGCCTCAACGGGGGGCTGCACTCGGCCAAGGGCTTCAAGGGCCTGCCCGGCTTCGACGAGGCCAGGTGGGGTCTGGTCGAGCTGCCGCTAACCGAGTGGCACGGGCTGCTCTTCGTGGACGGGTCGGGCACCGCCGCTCCGCTCGCCGATGCGCTTGCCGAGCTGGACGAACTTGTGGCGCCGTATGAGCCCGAGCGTCTGGTAATCGCCGGGCGGCACGTCTACGACGCGACGGCGAACTGGAAGATCCTCACGGAGAATTACCACGAGTGCTATCACTGCCCGAGCATCCATCCCGAGCTGTGCAAGGTCAGCCCGCCGCGCAGCGGGGACAACTACCCGCCGGGCAGCGCATGGGTCGGCGG
>JASHSO010000161.1 GCA_030038715.1 Streptosporangiaceae bacterium | reverse complement strand
ATGTAGCCCGCTCCCCCCGTGACCAGGACCTTCACCATCGCCCCCTCGCTCGACAGGCCGCGCGCTGAATGCTACCGGACACCGATCTTGTGGCCAGCCCGACTTCAACGACCGGGGCGCCGAGCATCCAGACCGGCGCTGGGTCGGGCGCGACTGAGTTGGGGTGGGTCTAGGCGCGACTGAGTTGGGGTGGGTCTAGGCGCGGTCGGCGCGGGTCGTGTGCAAGAAGATGATCAGCACGACGAACAGTACAGCGACTGCGGCCGGCGTTACCGTGCCGACCCAGTCGAAGCCCGGGCTGGGCGGAAGCGGGATCGACAGGCCTTGGCGTGCCGCCACTTCCTGCATGAACTTGCGCTGGGCGAGGGTGGGGCCGCTGCTGAGAGCGTTCGTTGCGGCGACTGCGGCAAAGATCGTGGCGCCGAGGGCGGAGGCGACCATGACTCGCCGGGCGCCGAGGACGGACAGTGCTCTGTCCATTGCGGTCGAAGGTGTCGCGGGACCGCCTTCAGGCGGTGTGCTGGGACCGCGATCTCGCGGCAGGTCGGCGAGCAGGGCGGTTAGGTCGTTCCCGGTACGGGCGGCTAGGGCCTGCTCGGATCGCTGATGGAATTCGTCGGCGGTGATCCGGCCGACCTGGAAGGCTTCGCTCAGCTCGGACAGCGCTCGGTCACGGTCGGCGTCAGACACCCGGAGGTCGCCGGGCGGATAATCCCGGGCGGCACTGTCCATTAATTCGTTGCTCCTTCGGAGCAGGATTCGCCGTGTGAGCTGATTGTAATGCTGGCCGGATCGGCACTTGGCGCCGAGTCGGTCCGGCTAGGCCCGGGACACCGCGGCCCGCCGGCTTGCCAGCCACGGCAGTTCGGCCGCGCCCATCGGCGTGGACGGCGGCGCCTGCATGAACGGCCAGATCTCCTCGGCGATGGCACGCCAGTTGGCGGTGGCATGGATGTCGCCGAGCAGCGCGAACAGGCCCAGGTTGATCCGCTGCAAGATCACGTACGACCGCGGTATGCGCGCGTACTGCGCCACCGGACTGCGCACGTCGAAGAAGCGGCGCACCACCGCGGAGGCATAGTCGCTGGTAACGGTCACCGGGCGGGACTCGCGGATGAGCTGGTAGAAGACCGCCAGGTGATCGGTGATCTGAGCGTCGTTCAGCGGCGCACCGGGCACCAGGAAGCCCGCCTCTTCCAGGCTGGCGCGGAACTGCCCGGGGTCGTCGTCTACGCACAGGTGGCGCGCCATCTGCATGAGCGGATACAGGTCCTGCGGGGTGAAGTGCTTGACCATGCCGAAGTCGAGGAAGGTGACCTTTCCGTCGCCGTGGAACAGGTAGTTGCCCGGATGCGGGTCGCCATTGAAAGCGTGCACCTCGTACAGGCTGCGGAACACGAACCGGTACAGCGTCTCCCCCGCCAGGTCGCGCTCGGCTTGCGGCCAGGAGGCAAGATCGGCGAAACGCGCCCCGATAGCCAGCTCGCTGGTCACCACCCGGCGGGTGGACAGCTCGTCGATGATGGCCGGCACGCTGATAGTCGGATGACCGTCGAAGTACTCGTGCAGCGCCCGCTGGTTGGCCGCCTCGCGGCGGTAGTCAAGCTCCTCGAGTACTCGGTCGCGCAGCTCGGCGATCAGCCCGTCGACATCCTGGCTCGGCGCGGTGATCCGCAGCATCCTGCGCAGCAGTGCCACGTTGTCCAGGTCGGCCGCCATGGTCTCGGCGATACCCGGGTACTGCACCTTCACGGCCACGGCGACCCCGGCACGGGTGATGGCCCGGTGTACCTGGCCGATCGACGCCGCCGCGATGGGCTCGGGGTCCCAGCGAGCGAAGGCACGCTCGGGCCGGGTCCCGAGCTCGGCCTCGATGACCCCCGCTGCAAGCTGCGGGCTCATCGGCGGGACGCTGTCCTGCAGCCTGCTGAGCGTGCGTCGCACGGCGGGTGCCAAGCCGTCGTCGACGTAGCTGGCCATCTGGCCGAGCTTCACCATGACGCCCTTCATGGTGCCGAGCGTGGCGGTCACGTCGTCGGCTGTCTGCATGGCTAGGTCCAGGCGCAGCTGCTGCCGGCTTTCGCCGGCCGATGCGAACAGCCGGGGAGCACTGCCGGCGTAGCGGATCCCACCGCGCACCGCGAGCTGGGCGGTCGCCAGACCGCGCTGGAACCGGAGCCGACCTACCCGTCGGCGCACGAACACCAGCGCGATGGCGGCGCCCGCCGCGGCAGCGAACAGGCCGAGCAGCGCCCGCCTCATGCCCGCAGCGCAGCGCGGGTGCGCAGCATGATGCGCTGTCGTGCCTCCAGCACTCCCGGCTCGCCGAGGAAGATCGCGTCGAGCACGCCAAGCGCCTGCCGGATCTCCTCGCGCCGCATGGCGGTCAGCGGTGGCACGCGGTACCCGTATAGCTCGCGCGCCCAGTCCGGCAGCGTGTGGACGGTACCCTCCCGGATGTCCTGCCAGATTTCCGCGACAGCAGGGTCGAGGCCCGGCGGATGCAGCAGGTAAGCCATCGACTCGCGTGCCGCCGGCGTGCAGCGCAGCTCCGGCCGGACCGATGAGATGTACTCGCCAAGCTCGGCCGTGCTCGACGGCACTAGGTTGGCCCGCACGCCGACGAGCTCAGCCGCAGCCACCATCTCGGCGACATAGCGGTCGGCGTCCGCTGTCGACAGCGGGGTGCCAAAGCAGTCCCGCGCCGCGAGGGCCGAGTCGACGAGCGCCGCGTGCACAAAGACGAGCAGCTTGGGATCGCTAGCGGCATATGTCAGGCCTGTCACGGGATCGACACCCGTGACCCGTTCGTGGATCATCCGGACGCGGGTCGCCGCGCGCTTGGCGGCAGCCCGTTCCCCGAACGTAACCGTGGCGAGGTACGCCGACGTCGCCGCCAGGCGGCCGACGGGATCCTCGCGCCAGCCGCTGTGCTGGTCTACGCCCGCCATGGCAAGCGGGTGCAGCGCCTGGACGAGTAGCGAGCGCAGCCCCGCGATCGGTGCCGACAGGTCGCCGCTGATCTGCCAGGCAACACTGGCCGGGCCGAAGAAGCCGTCGTCACCGGGCTTGGCTGGGATGCCGGTGACGTAGGCAGCCGCCGAGCGTTCTACCAGTCCGGCGGCCTCCGCGTACTGCCTCACAGCAGCCACGCTACTCCGCTGGCGCGAATCTGCCGGCTCGTCGGCGCTCGGCTAGCTGCTCCCTGCCCGACGGCGCATCCCAGTCGAGCAGCGGGCCGTCCGGGACGATCCGGGACGGATTCAGCTGCGGATGCGTCATGTAGTAGTGCCGCTTGATCTGGTCGAACCTGGTGTTGTTGCCGAAAGCGGGGAGCGCGTAGAGATCCCGCGCGTAGCCCCACAGGTTCGGGTAGTCGCTGATCCGGCGCAGGTTGCACTTGAAGTGCGAGTAGTAGACAGCATCGAACCTGGCTAGCGTCACGTACAGCCGTACGTCGGCCTCGGTGACCTGGTCGCCGAACAGGTACCGCCCGGCGGCCAGCCGGTGCTCAAGCTCGTCGAGCGTCTGGAACAGGCGCGTGACGGCGTGGTGATAAGCCTCCTGGGTGGTGGCGAATCCGGACCGGTAGACGCCGTTGTTCACGGTCGCGTAGACGAGGTCGTTGAGCTCATCGATCTGCGGTCTTAGCCGCCGTGGATAGAGGTCGTAGCCGGCGTGCGCCCACTGGCCGAACTCCGTTTCCAGATCGATGGTGATGTCGGGAAAATTGTTGCTCACGATGCGGCCGGTCTTGCGGTCCCAGAGCACCGGCACGGAGACATGACCGGCATAGCCTGGCTCGGTCGCCGCATAGGCTTCCCTGAGCAACGCGAAACCGTTCACCGGGTCAAGGCCGTAGCCATCGCCGTCCCGGAACGCCCAGCCGCGGCCGTCCCTGACCGGGTCGACCGCCGACAGCGAGATCACCCGCTGCAGGCCGAGCAAGTCGCGGACGATGGCCGTGCGATTGGCCCACGGGCACGCCCAGGAGATGTACAGGTGGTACCTGCCAGGTTCGGCGCGGTAGCCGCTTGACCCGTCGGCGGTGATCCTGCCCCGGAACGGGTAGTCCGCCCTGACGAACTCCCCGGACCTGGTGCCCTGCTGCGGTTGCTTGGGCCGGAAGTCGCCGTAGTCCCCGAACGTCCCGAAATCGACGGGGCTTGCCCCCCTGGCCTGCGTAGTGCTGCTCATCGTGCCCTCCTGGCTGGCATGCCGCGCTGCTGTGTCAACCAGCACCGCACGGCGGCCATTCCAGTGTGCGCACCCGCCGATCGGCACAGTGCCGCTCCCCCTCGCCGACCGGTGCGCGAGGATAGGCGGTGTGACCGACCACGTGCCGACTTCCGGCGCCGAGCCGCAGGCTGTCGTGTCGCCGCTGACCAAGGCCGCGATCTTCCTGGTCGCCTTGGTCAACTCCGATGCCAGCAGCCAGGACGCTGCGACCACACTGTGCGCCGACGTGTCGGGCCTGGTCCGCGCCGTTGGCTTTCGCGACCTCAACGGCCGCCTGACCTGCGTTACCGGAATTGCAGCCGGCGCCTGGGACCGGCTGACGGGGTTGCCCCGGCCAGCGGGCCTGCACCCGTTCCGTGAACTGCGCGCTGGCGGACGGAACGCCGTGAGCACCCCAGCCGACCTGCTCTTTCACATCCGGGCCACGAGAATGGACCTGTGCTTCGAGCTGGCCGGCCAGATCGCGGAGCGGCTGGCAGGGGCGGCGACCATCGTCGACGAGGTGCACGGTTTCAGCTACTTCGACGAGCGGGACCTGCTGGGCTTCGTGGACGGCACGGAGAATCCGGCCGGGGCGGCAGCGGCCCGGGCCGCGATCGTCGGGGCGGAGGATCCCGCCTATGCCGGCGGCAGCTACGTGATCGTACAGAAGTACGTGCACGACCTGGCCGCTTGGAACGCGCTGCCGGTCGAGGAACAGGAAAAGATCATCGGCCGGACCAAGCTGGCGGACATCGAGCTCGATGACGCTGTCAAGCCGTCGTCAGCGCACAACGCGCTCACCACTATCACCGTCGATGGCGAGGAAGTGAAGATCGTCCGGGACAACATGCCGTTCGGGCACGTCGGCGCCGGCGAGTACGGTACCTACTTCATCGGATACGCGCGTTCGCCCGCTACCACCGAGCAGATGCTCGAGAACATGTTCGTCGGCTCGCCGCCAGGCAACTACGACAGGATCCTGGACTTCAGCACGGCAGTGACGGGAGCGCTGTTCTTCGTCCCTTCCCAGTCCCTGCTTGACAGCTTCGGCGACCTCGGCGCACTGGCTGCGCCCGCTTCCGCGCGCGCCGGTGACGAGGTCATGGGCGATGGCTCACTGCACATCGGCAGCCTTCAGAAAGGCGCATCACAATGAACAACCTGCACCGCGAGCTGGCGCCCATCTCCGACGAGGCTTGGGCCCAGATCGAGGAGGAGACGGCGCGCACCCTCAAGCGCTACCTAGCCGGCCGGCGCGTCGTGGACGTGCGCGGTCCGGACGGCAGCGCGCTGGCGGCGGTCGGCACCGGCCACGTCCGGGTCATCGACGAGCCCGCGGCCGGGGTGCAGGCGCGGCAGCGCGACATTCTTCCGCTCGTAGAGCTTCGGGTGCCGTTCACGCTGAGTCGCCAGCAGATCGACGACGTGCTGCGCGGCGCGCAGGACTCCGACTGGCAGCCGGCCAGGGACGCGGCCAGGCAGATCGCCTTCGCTGAGGACCAGGCCATCTTCGCTGGGTACCCGGCGGCCGGCATCGGCGGCATCGTCCCGGGCGCGAGCAACCCACCGCTCAC
>JASHSO010000160.1 GCA_030038715.1 Streptosporangiaceae bacterium | reverse complement strand
GCGGGACTTCGGGTGCTGGCCTTCTGCCCGTCCCCGCGCAACGGTCTGCGCAGCCGCGGGCCGACGGCCGCCGGCGCGATGCCCGTCACGCAGCCGCGGCTGGATCGGCGATCGTGCTGCGGATCCGAGCGCTAGGCGCGGCGACCGTGCACCGCGGCGACGTGTCCGTGACGGCGGCCGACTGGGGCTATGCCAAGCCGCGCGAGTTGCTGTTCCTGCTGGCTAGCTCGCGGCCCATGTCCAGGGACCAGCTCGGCGCCGCGTTGTGGCCGGACTTGCCGCCCGAACGGCTAGGAAACGCGCTCCATAGCGCTCTTCGCGGCGTTCGCCGTGCGCTCGGCGATCCGGGCTGGGTGGTCTACTCCGATGGGCGGTACGGGTTCAACACCGGACGTGAGCACGAGTGCGATGTGGAGAGCTTCGAGGAGGCGCTGGCGGCGGCTCGGCGCGCCCGTCCTGCCGAGGCGGCGCTCCCGGAGCTGCGCCGCGCTATCGACGTGTACGGCGGCGAGTTCCTCGCCGGAATGGCCTGCGGCGAGTGGGCGCAAACTCGCCGGGATGAGCTTGCCCGCGGCTTCGAGTCCGCCCTGCTGGCCGCCGGCAGGCTGCAGGCGGCCGCCGGCAGGCTGCAGGCGGCGGCTGCGGCCTTCCGTCGCGCGGTCGCCGTGGAACCACTGAACGAGTCGGCGCATCGCGAGCTCATGCGGTGCTGGGCCCGGATGGGGGAGACGGCGCGAGCCGTCCGGCACTATGAGGAGCTCATCAGGCTGCTGAACGAGCAGGTTGGCGTGCCGCCCGCCGCGGAGACCACCGCGCTATACCGGGAGCTAGCCGGGTTCGGCCAACGCGCCCCCGGTGTTTCACCCTGAGCCTGCCCGCTTCCCCCCGAGTCTGCTGGCACGCTGGCGGCTGCCCGGCCGCAGCCCGGCCAGGCCATCGAGCAGCGTTGGCGGATCGGAGGTCCGGCCATGCGTGATCCCATCGCACCGGCACGAGCACGCCATCCGGCCGAGGCTGTCGAGATAGTCTGCGTGGCCATCAGCGACGGGGATCTTGACGCGGCGCTCGCGCAATACGAGCGCGCCGCAGTGCTGCAGCCTTGGCGCAAGATGCCCGGCCAGCCAGCGACGATCCAGGCCATGCTTGCCCAGCTCGCTGAGCTGCGGCTGCCGGTCTCGGTGCGGATCTGCGCGGTGCTGTCGGCGGGCGGTCTCGCGCTAGTGCTCGGTGAGCGGCGGATCGCCGGCGCCACACCCGATTGCCGGGCGGTCGACTACAGGGGTCTCGGCGCCACGGTGGTTCGGCGCCAGCCGGGCGACCGCTGGCTGATCGCGGCCGATGCCTGGCGGCTCGCCGGAGCCGATGGCGGCCCGCAAGCCTGACGGGCGGCAGCCGGCCCGGCCGGCCGCTGCGGTTCCCCCCGCAAACCCCCCGAGCCCCCGGCGAACTCCCTCGTGCGCACGGCGAGCCTGTGTTGCGAGCGACGAACGGCGGCTCGCGACCTGCCCGCCGGAAGATCGGAAAGGATGACTTCGAATGAGCACTTCCACTGTCGCCCGCGCAGCCGCTGGGCAGGCACGCCGACCGCGGCGGGCACTTCTGCGCGTGGCCGGGACGGCCGTCACCGCTGCCATGGCTGGGACCGCCGTGCTGGTCGCGGCCGGCTCAGCCGGCGCCAGCACAGTTCGGCCCGAGGCAAGCCACGGATACAGCTTCACCACCCTCGACAACGCCAACGACCTGACCTTCAACCAGCTCCTCGGCATCAACAGTGCCGGCGAGATCGCTGGCTACTTCGGCTCCGGCGCGACCGGCCACCCGAACAAGGGCTACCTGCTGCGGCTGCCGTATCACCAGAGCGACTACACCAACGAGAACTTCCCTGCCTCCGCGCAGACCCAAGTGACCGGGCTGAACGACGTCGGCAACACCGTCGGCTTCTGGGCCAACAGCGCAGGTGCCAACTTCGGCTTCTACACCTCGACCAGTGGCGCTTTCCACGAGGTCAACTTCCCGGGAGTGCCGAACTCCTCCCCGCAGATGGACCAGCTGCTCGGCATCAACGACCGCGGGGTTGCCGTGGGCTTCTACCAGAACAAGGCCGGTAACGACCGCGGCTTCGAGTACAACATCCACACCGGCAAGTTCACCCGGGTGCTCATCCCGGGCGCCTCGCAGGGCCTCAACGGCCCGAGCCTCACCGCTACCGCGATCAACAACTACGGCACGGTTGCCGGGTTCTATGCCAACAAGAGCGGCGTGACCGTAGCCTTCATCAAGATCGGCAAGAAGTTCATCAGCTTCGCCCGCAGCGGCGCGAGCATGACGCAGGCGTTCGGCATCAACGACTCCGACGAGGTCGTCGGCGCCTACACGGTGGGCACCGGCAGCTCGGCCATGTCGTACGGGTTCACCTGGACCCGGGCGCACGGCTTCAAGACCGTCAACGACCCCAACGGGATCGGCAGCACCGTGATCAACGGCGTCAACGACCGTGGTGAGCTGGTCGGCTTCTACACCGATTCGGCGGGCAACACCGACGGGATGCTGGCGCGGCCGCGCGGCTGAGAGCTGCAGCAAGTACCGTGGCGGGCGGCCGCTTGATGCGGCCGCCCGCCCGCACGTTTGGTTAGCCGCGGGCGAGCCGCTTGAGCCGAGCGCAAAGCTCGGCCACGTAGGCCTCGTGCTCGGGCTTCATCAGCACACTGCGCAGGATGCGGGCGTCCTGCGCGTCCGCGGCTAGCGCTGGGTGGCGGCGCAGGAGCGCGTCGGCTGACGCCCTGAGCGTGCTGAGGAAGACGGGCTGCTCGGGGTCGGCCATTCCAGCAGCGAGCATCCTGGCCGTGGCGGCGTCGATCGCGGACAGGCTGGCCTGCTCGGTTGTCGGGAAGTAGCAGACGATGTCGAGCTCCGGCTGCTGGTAAAGCTCAAAACAGTCGGAAGCTTCCAGCTGGCCCGCCAGGTCCAGCGCCGCTCGTCGGCACGCCGCGAGTACCTGCCCGAGCCCGGCTGGCGTTGGCGGCAGAAGCTGGAAGGTGAGCCACAGCGCGGCGGCGCTGGCCCCGGCCCTGGAGCACTCCAGGCTGATCTCGCCGAGGTGCAACTCGCTCGAGGTGAAATAGGTGAAGGGCGAGTCGTGCACGTAGAAGCGACCGACAGCGGGGTCGGCGAACAAGATCGCACCGCAGCCGTAGGGCTGCAGGCCGTGCTTGTGCGGATCGACCACGACCGAGTCGCAGGCGGCGATCGCCTGCCAGGGCGACGGGTCCAGGTGGGCGCGCCCGCCGAGCCCGGCAAGCAAAGTGAAAAAGCCGCCGTAGGCGGCATCGACGTGGACGCGGACGTCATGGCGGCGGGCGATGGCCAGCACCTCGTGGACCGGGTCCACTGCCCCAAGTCCGGTGGTGCCCGCAGTGGCGACGACGGTCCCGATCCGTCCGGTGGCCAGCACGCCTTCCAGCTCTACGAGATCGATGCGCCCGG
>JASHSO010000159.1 GCA_030038715.1 Streptosporangiaceae bacterium | reverse complement strand
TCTCGGGTAGCGCATCGCCGCGGGCAGTGCGCTCGAGGATTGAGCGCACATAGCTGGTGTACCGGACGTGCCGTGCCCGGGCCTGCTGCTTGAGCTGGTCGATCACGTCGGCGGGCAGCCGCAGCGAGGTCGTGGCCATCGGCTGCGGTTCGATCCACTCACCACGCTCCATCTCGCTGCTGGTGTCATGGCTGTCGTAGTACTCGGCCAGTTCCTCAAGCTCGGCCGCTGGCCGGGGAAGCTGTTCGGAATGCTTGGTCATTGTCATCGCGCCTTCCTGCGGAAGGTCTTCTTCTCGGCTTCGGTCATGTCGCGGGCGGTGACCACGAACGCCTCGTGGTCTTCGGGGATCACCCCAGCCCTCCGCTGTCGGTCCGCGGCAACGCAGCCGCGACCGTCGGCTAACCCGCAGTTCGCACAATGCTGAGGTTGGTGGAGCTAAGGGGACTCGAACCCCTGGCCTTCTGGTTGCAAACCAGACGCTCTTCCAGCTGAGCTATAGCCCCCACATCCAGCCTACCGAATCCCGCTCGGCCGGAGGGCCTAGGCAGGAAGCGGCTTCGTGCCCGCCAACAGGATCCGGTTCATCACGCGACGCATGCCGTGGTAGTCGTTCACGGCCATGTGCCACACCTGCCGGTTGTCCCAGAACGCGATCGACCCCGGCATCCAGGTGAACCGAGTGACGAACTCGGCCTTGCTCCCGTGGTCGAACAGGTACCGCAACAGTGGCAGGCTTTCCCTGCGTGTCCACCCCTCGAAGCGGGTGGTGTACTCCGGGTTCACATAGAGCACGCTGCGCCCGGTCTCGGGTATCCGGGTGACGCAGGGATGCAGCGCTCCCTCCGCTGCGTCGTACTCCGCGATCGACGGCTCCGGCGGCGAAGTCTGCGCATAGCTCAGACCTAGCTTGCGCACGTTGGCGTGCACCGCGCGGATGCCGGTCAGTGTCGCCTTTAGCCCCTCCGACATGCTCTCGAATGCCGGTCCCATTCCGGCCCACAAGGTATCGCCGCCATACGCCGGGCACTCTTCGGCGAACAAGATCGTGGCCACTGGCGGCTCGTCGAAGCAGGTCATGTCCACGTGCCAGCTTTCTCCGACGTTCCTGGTCTGGTCAGGCTCCTTGCGCAACTGCTGCGTGGTCCTGATTTCGCCGAACCGCCGGGCGAAGCTCTCTCGGTGTTCCGCCGTCAAGTGCTGGTCACGGAAGAAAATAACGCCGTGCTCGGATAGCGCTTGCCAGACGGCCTCGTACGTCGCGTCCGGATACTCACGGGTTAGGTCAAGTCCCCGGATCTCGGCGCCAATCAGCCCGCCGACCCTATGCACCTCAGGTATCGTCGCCGTTCCCATGCACCAATCATGAGCTAGCACATCGTGCCGCGCTAGGGCACTTCGCGCCGCACTGGCCATGGCTACGGCGTCATGCCTGCCAGCATGTCGTGCGACACCGGCCAGCTAGCCGACTAGCGAGAATGCGGCTCCAGTGGCCGCGGCTGCACCTTGGCGTTCTCCCAGTCGCCCGCACCCACCGGACCCACAGCGGATGCCAGCACGCCGGGCAGGTCCGCGATGCTGGGCATGATGTGGGTGGCGCCCGAGGCTGTCAGGCGCGCGGCCGAATGCGGGCCGGTCAGCACGCCCGCCACCAGGCCGGCTCCGGCGCGCCTGCCGCTCTCAACGCCGGCGCCAGTGGAGTGGACCATCGCAAGCTCGCTGACGTCGCCGACTCCGACCCGCAGCATCGCGGCCAGCGCGATGTCCGGGGCCGGGCATCCGCGGGGCACTTCGTCGGTGCTCAGCGTGACATCGAAGAGCTCCTGCCAGCCGACTGCCGCGAGTACCGCGTGCAGGACGGGCCGCGGCAGGGTTGTCAGCACGCCTAGCCGGCAGCCGGTCGCGGCAAGTCCACCCAGGACTTGCCCGGTGCCGGGAAATGGGCGAACTTGTGTGCGGCCGATGGCATCGGCGAGCGATTTTCCGAACGCAAGTAGCCCGGCTTGCACCCGGGCCTCGTTGTCGGGGAACAGGGTCCGCAGCACGTCGCCCGCCGCCCGTCCGCGAGCCTGGTGGACCTGAGTCATTCGCCGTGCGTACGCGCTGGTGCCGCTGATCACGCCTTGCGTGGCGATGGCCTCAGCAAAGGATCTCTCGACAACTCCCTGGTCAGCTATCAGGGTGCCGAGCAGCCCACAGCAGATGAGAGTTATCTGCGGCTTATCTGCCATGCTTGACAAGCCACCACGCTAGTCGTCGGCGGTCGTCGCCTCAGTCCACAGGTTGAGTTCGGCGCGGTCAGCCTGCACTTTCTTCCACACGGCGAAGGCGCTGAATCCCAGCACCGCGAGCAACAGCAGTTTCTTCATCACTTTTTCCTCCGGCTCTGGCGCTGCCTGGGAGGCCACCCTTGCGGCCAGGCCGTGATCGACAAGGTTCCTTGCCAGCCAGACCTCAGCAGCCTAGCAATTGGCTGCTCAGCCGGATCGGCGTACGCGCGTCTCGTCGAAGACAGGCATGGCAGACTCATAGACTTCGCCGCTGGCGCCGAAAACCAGGAACCTGTCAAAGGACTTGGCGAACCATCGGTCGTGGGTAGCCGCCAGTACCGTGCCCGCGTAGGACTCCAAACCAGCCTGCAGCGCCTCAGCGCTCGCCAGGTCCAGATTGTCGGTTGGCTCGTCGAGCAGCAGCAAGGTGACTCCGGCCACCTCGAGCAGCAATATCTGCAGTCGTGCCTGCTGGCCGCCGGACAGAGCGCCGAAGTCCTCCCGCGCGCAATGCTGCAGCTCGTACCGGGCCAGCGCGGACATCGCCTCGTTGATCTGCAGCGCGTGCTCGGTCATCAGGATTTCCAGCGGCGTGCGCCCGGCCAAGTCCGGCCGGGCGTGTGTCTGCGCGAACAGTCCTGGCACGACCCTGGCCCCGAGCCGGGCGAGGCCGTCGTGCGCCACCGGGTCGCCGCTTAGCAGTTGCAGGAAGTGCGACTTGCCGGAGCCGTTGGACCCGAGCACCGCAACCCGCTCGCCGAACCAGACCTCTAGGTCAAACGACCTCATCAGCCCGGTCAGCTCGAGCTCCTCGCAGATCACCGCCCGCTTGCCGGTGCGGCCGCCGCGCAGCCGCATCTTTACGTTTTGCTCCTTCGGCGCCAGCTCCGGCGGCCCGGCCTGTTCGAACTTGCGCAGCCTGGTGAGTGCGGCCTGATACCGCGAGGCCATGTCGGAGTTGTAGGAGGCCTTCTGCTTGTACATGAGCATCTGCCGTCGCAGCTTCTCGTGCTCCTCGTCCCAGCGCCGCCGCAGCTCATCGAGTCGTTCGTTCCGGTCCCGCCTGGCCTGCGCATAACTGGCGAACCCGCCACCGTGTACCCACACATGCGAGTCCTCCAGCGTGATGATCCGCTCTGCGCAGGCGGCCAGCAGCTCGCGGTCGTGACTGACCAGCAGGACGGTCTTCGGGGTGGCAGCGAGCTGCTGCTCGAGCCAAACCTTGGCCGGTACGTCCAGGTAGTTGTCGGGCTCGTCGAGCAACAGGACCTCGTCCTTGCCGCGCAACAGCGACTCCAGAACCAGCCGTTTCTGCTCGCCACCGGACAATGTGCG
>JASHSO010000158.1 GCA_030038715.1 Streptosporangiaceae bacterium | reverse complement strand
GCTACCTAAGGCAAGGGCGGCGGGCTGACAGGCGCTCCTGCAAGGGCGATGGGCTCAGGCGCTCTTGCGCTGGCGCGCAGCATGCCGAGGCTCAGGCGCTTGCTGAGGCGCCCGTTGTCCCCTGATCACGGCCAGCCGCTCGGCGAGGACTTCCTCGAGGTCGGCCACGGTCCGCCGCTCCATCAGCATGTCCCAGTGACTACGCGGCGGCTTGATCTTCTTCGGCGTGGGCATGTCGCCGGTGGACGTGACGGCAAGGGCTCCGCAAATCCGGCATTCCCAGTTTGTCGGAAGCTCAGCCTCGGCCGAGAACGGCACGGTGAAGCGGTGACCCTTGGGGCAGTCGAAGGTAACCTCCTGGCGTGGCGCCAGGTCGGTGTTACGGTCGTTCTCGTAGCTCGTCGCTCCGAGTCGCGTGCCGCGAAGTGCTCGCTCGGCCATCTGTCGATGCCTCCCCAGGGCTCAGCCGTCCTACTTAGCCAACGGTGAGTACCCGGACAAGATTCCCGCTGGCCAGCCGTTCCAACCGCCGCGGCCGGGGGGATCTGGCCGGCTAGCCGCTTCCTCGCGGTCGCCATGCCCCGCGCGACATCAGCAATTCGCGCAGTATCTCGGTCTGGTCGGTCATGATGCCGTCGACGCCGAGATCGAGCATGCTGTCCATTACCGCGCGGTCGTTCACTGTCCACACATGCACTTGCAGGCCAGCCGCCCGAGCGCGGCGCAAGAAGCGCGGCGTGGCCATGGATACCGGAATTTGGGCGCACCGGACCGAGAGGCTGGCGAAGCGCGCGGAGAGCACTTTAGTCGGCAGTCCGGCCCTGATCGCTCCGACGCCGGGGGGCGTCGTCGACGTGCACACCGGCTGCGGCAGCAGGCTGCGCGTCGCACGCAGCCGCAGCGCGGAGAACGAGGTCAGACAGACCCGGTCCCAGGCCCTGGTCGCGCGCAGCACTTCGACCAGCGGCCCGATGGCCGGCCTGTCCTTGACGTCGATGTTGAAGCGGGCGTCTGGCCACGCCATCAGCAGGTCGGCGAGCAGCGGTATCGGCTCGGTGCCACCGATCCGAGCCCTGGCGACCTGCGCCCAGGTCAGCTCGGCGACGCGGCCGGCCGAGTCGGTGACCCGGTCCAGCCTCTTGTCATGAAAGGCCACCACTACGCCGTCAGCCGTCGCGTGCGCGTCGGTTTCCAGGTATGCATAACCCAGCCCGACGGCGTGCTCGAATGCCTTCCACGAGTTCTCCGGGAAATGGCCGGAGCCGCCGCGGTGAGCGAACGCCAGCGGCCGCGGGTGATCAAGGAACACCGAAGGCACGGGCCCTAGTATGCAGCCAACCGGGCAGGCCCGGCACTACGCCGAGCGATGTCCGTTGAGCCGCCCGCAGTGCTGGCCGGCCGGCGGCCTAACGGTCCTCCGCGGCCCACTCGCGCCGGCGCGTCTCGGCGATTGCGATGGCGGCCGCCGCGGCCACGTTCAGCGAGCCGACCCGGCCCACCTGAGGTATGTAAACGAGCAGTTCAGCCGCGCCCAGCAGGCCCGCCGAGCAGCCGCGGTCCTCGTTGCCCAGCGCCAGGCAGACATCGCCGCCGAGGGCCGCCTCGTGTAGCGGGACCGCAGCACCAGCTTGCTCGATCGCGATCACCCGGAAGCCGGCGGCACTGGCGGACTTGGCGCCATCGACCGCTGTCGGCAGCGTCTCGAAGGAGATCAGTCTGCTCGTGCCCAGCGCGGTCTTGCGCGCCGACGGATGCACCGGCGAGGCGGTCTCGCCGCACAGCCAGATTCGCTCCACGCCGAAGGCCGCGGCCGTCCTGATGATGGACCCGACATTGAACGGCTGGCCGACGCTGTCGAGCAGCAGGCCGAGCCTAGCCTGCGTGCGCCGCCGCCAGCCGCGGTTCAGCCGCTTGACGTCGGTCATCCCGAGCTGGCGCTCACTGGTCACCGCTGCACCCGCAGGACGCGGTAGCCCGCTCTCGCAGCCGTCCTGGCCACGTCCCAGTCGGCCTGGCCGAGCCAGTGCTGCAGGGAGTCGGCGCCGAGGTTGCGCTGCAGCACGAGATACCCGGCCGCGGCCGGGGCGAGCCGCGCCAGCCAGGCGGTGAGCATGTCGTGCAGCGCGTTCTTGCCGATCCTGATCGGCGGATTCGACCAGATCAGCTGGAAGCTGGCGGGTAGACCAGGGTCGTCGGGGGTTGCGGTGCGGAGGTTGGCCAGCCCGGCGGCAGCCGCGTTCCGCTCACAAAGCTCTAGGGCGCGACGGTTGACGTCTATCGCCCACACTCGCGCTTGCGGGGCACGGACCGCCAGCACGAGAGCCAGCGGACCGTAACCGCACCCCAGGTCCAGCAGATCGCCGTTGGCTGGCGGCTGGGGGGCGGTCTCGAGTAGCAGTCGCGTGCCGGGATCCAGCCTGCCGGGTGAGAACGTGCCGGAGTCGGTGGCCAGCGTCAGGTGAACGTCGGGCAGCACGACCTGAACGGTCCCCGCCCGGTGCGCGGCGGCCGGCTGCTCGGCGAAGTAGTGGCTGGTCAGTGCTAACCCCGGGGAGACCCTGGAACCCCCACTCAATGAAGAACTGGCTGCTCACTGGATGTGGCGGCTGCCTTCGCCAGCGCCGGGTTGATGTGGGTGCGCGTCACCCAGCGCTCGACCACGAACGTCAGGATCGGGATGGTCCCGGCGGCGAGGACGATGACTTCGGCAGGACTGGTGATCTTCATCCGCACGGCTCGGGTCATGGTGAAGGCGACCACGATGTAGATGATGTACAGGATGCCGTGCGTCGTGCCGACGATGTCGACCGGCTTGTCGTTGTGGGCCCAGATCTGCAGCGGGATGCAGATGAATACCAGGATGCACAGCATCGTGCCGGTCACGTAGGCCATCGTGCGGTAAGCGCGTACCACAAGGCGGAGCGTGTCAGCGCTCACCCTGACCTCCTTGTCTTCTCAGCGGGCTGCTGCTCGCGGGCTCAGCGCAGCCCGTGCCACTTGCCGTGGCCTCGTACCTCCCGGCTGAGCTTTGCCAGGTAGGCGTTGTAGGCGGTGAGTTCCGGATCCTCGGGCTCGGCATCGTCGCTCACCCTGGCGGCGTCAGCCGCGCCCGGCAGGGCGAGTGCGTGCGGAGAGTCAGTCAGGCTGGCAGCCGCAGCGCGCTGTGCCTGCCTGGCCGCCTTCCTGGCCGCCCGCCTGGCCAGGCCCTCCGGCCCCTGCCACTCATCGA
>JASHSO010000014.1 GCA_030038715.1 Streptosporangiaceae bacterium | reverse complement strand
TGTCATCGCCGAGGGCGAGCAGGCAGGAGACGCCTACCTGCGGGTCATACTCGCCGAGCCCGCCCGGGCCGGCCTCGGCGACCTGGTCAGGGACAAGCTGCCCAACGCCCTGGAGGTCCAGCTCGACGAGGCACATCGGCTCCGCCCCGGCAGCCATGGCTACGACAAGCCAAGCCGGGTCGGCCGTACGCCACTGCAGCTATTCGGCGACTACCTCGCCGAGCAGAACGTCGCCGACGAACGTGTCGAGAAGATGTTCTCGGAGCTGCTCGACGAGATCGCGGACGGCCACTAGCAACCGTTCCGGGGTTGCCTGCGTCTGATCGACGTGATTCACCGGAGAGTTTTGCCGCGGCTCACCGCCGGGTCGAGACCCGGACCCCTGCTGGGCGTCATCGGGCTGCTGAGCACGGCCGGCCTTGTGACGGCGTGCGGCCTGGCCGTGCCCACAGCGCAGAGCGGCGCACCCCGCGCAGCTACCGCCCATACGCCAGCGCCGCTGACTGGTGCCGTGATCCAGCAGCCTCGCCTCTCCGTCTCGCCGCCACCGCACGTCATCGGCTCCGCGATGCGGCCACTCTGGCAAGGTGCGCCGTGGGACGTCTTCACGGTAAGCGACGGGCTCGTGATAGGAAGACCGTCAGTCGCCGGGCGGAACTCCGTCGTTGCGCTCTCGGCGCTGACTGGCGCAGGCGTGTGGGCGACGCAGATCCCCCGTTCACTGCCCGACGTACTTGGTTTCGTTCCCGGCGGCAGCGTGGGCATCATCGAGGCTGGTCGATCCTTCGGCCGGGCACCGACCGCGGTGCGGCCGGAGGCGACGACCGAGATAGCGGTGGACATGGCCACGGGCCGGCAGCTCTGGATGGCGCGCCTGTCTGGCCTCAGTCAGAGTCCGCCCATCGTCGTCTCGGGCAACGAGGTGCTCACCGGAAGCCCGGCGGGCGTGATCACCGCCAGGAACGCGGAGACCGGCCGCCTCCTGTGGACCCGGCCTCGGCATGCCGACTGTGCCAGGCTCGCGGTCGCGAGCCCGGTTGACGAAGGCATGGGCTTGGCGGGTGATGGGGCGCTCGTGGCCGCGTCGTTTGAGTGCGCAGACGGGAGCGTGGTCGTTCAGCGGCTCGATCCCGGCACTGGCAAACCCGCCTGGACGTGGTCGTCGCCGCCCGCGACCAGTCCCGGCGCCGGGACCTACCTCACGGTGACGGGTGTAGCCTCCGCCGGCGATCTGGTCTTGCTGACCGGTCAGGTCACGCCCGACGCTACGCCGCTCGCCCGTCTTGTCCGGCACGCCTACCTCTGGCCGTACCGACTGGGACCGCTGCTCGACAACGAGGTCGTGCTCACCCTGGACGCCACCACTGGCCATCCGCGCTGGATCGAGATCGGCGGCCAGCTGGAAGACTTCACGCTGACCGACGCCGCGGTGTGCGAGGTCGCCAACACCGGCCTGGAGTGCCGCGACGACGTGACCGGCGCACCAACACGCCCGGTGCTGGTCACCGGGCACGGCGGCGGCGGCGCTCCGCCCTACGTCAACGACGGATGGGCAGGCATCAGCGGTTCGCTGGCGGCAGTCACCGTCGGGCCATTCCGTTCGGGGGAGGTCATAGTCGAGCTCGTCCCGGTGCGCGGGCGCCGGCCGGTCGGTCGCGCCGTCATCGACATCGGCGTGACGGCCTACCGGGCCAGCTATCAGACCTACGTGGTCGGCGCGGGTACGCTGCCGGGCGGCGGCATCGTGCTGCTGCTGCGACGGGTCGATCTGCCCGGCTACCCGCTGGTAGCACTGCGAGTAGCGACGGGCCGGTAAGACGCGGCTTCCGTTGTGCCGCGGCACGCCGCACATTCGCTAGGTCGTGCTACGTTCTAGGTCGCCCGACGCGGCCGGAACCGGCTGGCGACCAGGTGCCCGCGTGCGCTCGGCGATCTGCGTCGCCACCATCACCGTGAAGCCGGTAAAGAACACCCCCTCCATCACGCCGCCGAGCTTGTTGGACAGGTAAGCGGCGCCGAGCAGCGGGTAGGCAACGGCTGCGCCCCACAGCAAGCCCCGGTAGATCACAGCGAACCGGGTCGTCGAGCCGCGGTTCCGCCGTACTGCATAGACCAGCGCCACGGTGATGAACGTGAACTCGAATATCCCGGCGACGATGTGCAGGTACTGGCCGATCGGCAGCTGAAAGCTCCACTCCCTCCGGCGGCACACTGCGTTGGTCGTGTCGTTGCACAGCTCCGGCCACAGCCCGCCGAGAGCGCCCGCGACTGCGAATCCCATCATCGCCAGCCACTCCTGACGACCGCGGCGGGCGGCCGCCGCCACCGTTACCGTTGCGTTCCCCGCTACGAGGAAAGCGGCAAGCAGCAAGATCCCGGACGACAGGTCAGCGTGCTGCATCTCGGTCGCATACGGAAGCCCCGTGACCTCGAGGTTGCTGAACAACTCGTTCGGCGAGCTCATGAGGCCTGGCCTGAAGGGAACCAGCACCCACCAGTTGTAGGCGAGCAGCCCGGCGGCGGTCAGCGTCCAGGCCAGCGTGAACCGCGTTCGGTTCTTGCCTTCCTGGACTGTCATCGTTGCTGTCTGCCCCGCCACACTGCGGCTTGGTTCGTCGCCGGTCGTCTTCTTGACCGGCTCCGCCATGCTAAAGATTCACTAACCGGCCGTCAAGTAGGTCTTGGATGGGTCCGCTAAGTGTCCGCTCCGCTGCTGACGCCGACTTCAGCCTCGCCATCCTCGGCCGTCGGCTCCCGCCTGGCGGGAGCGACCTTGCCCGGGGGGCAACCGGCGCGCCTAAGCTGAACGGGAGACCACGAGGCCAGGGCCGGGCGAGGGAGGCAACGTGGCAGCACGAGAGAAGCTGCTCGACCCGACGGGATTCGACGAGCGGGCATCAGACCAGACCCTCTCCCCCCGGCCGAACACCCTGCGCGGCCTAACCGTCGGTCTGCTGGAAAATACCAAGCCGAACGCCGCCTTGCTGCTCTCCCACGTCGGACGGCAGCTCGAGCGCGAACACGGCGTCCACGCGGCGGTCATGTTCAGCAAGAGCTACTTCGGCACGCCGACCGAGGAAAGCCTGATCCAGCGCATCCTGCACAACTGCGACTTCGTCGTGGCAGGCGTCGGTGATTGAGGCTCGTGCAGCGCGGCCAGTTTGGCCGATGGGATCTTGCTGGAGCGGGCCGGAGTGCCAGCGGTGAGCATCTGCACGCAGCC
>JASHSO010000157.1 GCA_030038715.1 Streptosporangiaceae bacterium | reverse complement strand
GGCATGGATTACGCGGACTGGAAGGCGCTGCACGATGGCTACGACGCGCAGCGCACCGTGATGTACCGGAAGATCTTGCTCGAGGACGGCAGCCTGCTCGACTTCTTCAAGACGATCTACTTCTTTGTGGAATGCCTGGCGGTCATCGGCCGGGTGTCCGCCTGCTATCCCGAGCCCGCCAGAGGTTAGCGCGCCGGGCGTTAGCGCGCCGCGCGTTAGCCCGAGCCAGGGGCGTGGCCGGACTGGCCGGCGATGCTCAGCAGGCGACCGGGCGCGCCGCCATGGCGTTACCCTGCCGGCATGGGCATAGCCGATGGCACGTACACGCTCGGACCCGAGTCCGGCAAGTTGCTGATCAAGACGAGTCGCTCCGGCCTGGGTTCGCTGGCTGGGCACGATCTCACGATCGAGGTCACCAGGTGGCACGCGGACGTCACAGCCGATTCCGCTGCTGCGGCCAGGTCCTCGGTGCAGGTCAGCATTGAGGTCGGCTCGTTCGAGGTGCGGGAAGGCACCGGTGGCGTCAAGCCGCTCACGGACGGTGACCGCGAGGAGATCAAGGCGACCATCCGCGAGAAGATCCTGCGGACCCGGGAGTACCCGGACATCACGTTTCGTTCGACTCGTGTCGAGGGGACGGCCGAGTCGTTCAGTATCGATGGCGATCTGACGATCAACGGGACGGCGCGGCCGGTCACGGTGCACGGTCGGCTAGCGGGGGACGTGGCGCAAGGTTCGGCCGCAATAGCGCAGAGCCGATGGGGAATCCGGCCCTACACCGCGTTCTTCGGCGCCCTCAAGCTCAGCGACGAAGTCGCGATCGAGTTCGACATCCGGCTGCCTGGCGGCCGCTGAGCGCGGCGCCGTGTCACGCTAGCCGCCGAGGGCGGCGGCCGCCTTGTTCAGCGTGATCCACTGCGCCGTCGCATCGGGTGACCATGCGGCGTGCCGTGCCGCGAACAGCCTTGCCGCCAGCTCGCCGCTCCACTGGCCGGGCAGCAGCCCGGCCGGCAGGCCGGGATCAACCGACGGGAAGCGACGCCATGCGTGTACGAGCTCGGTGACCCGGGTGAGCGGGTCATCGGCTGACGGCGCGGCGAACTCGGCGCGGAACTCCTCGTACTGCTGCTCGATCGCAGGCAGGTCCCACGCCTGGCCGACCAGGGTCGCGAGCTCGCTGCCCCCTCGGTGAGTGGCCTGGAAGATCTGCGTGTCGGTGACTCCCGCCTGGCGCAGCACGTTCGCCACTTCGTCCAGTCGCTCGGTGTGGGTGGTCATCCAGACGCCGGGAGCCGGGCTGCCAAGCCCGGCCCAGCTCAGGCGGGTGCGCAACTGCTGGCGGGCAGACCGGTCGCCCTCGGGTATCCGGGCAAGCACGAGCAGCCACGACCCGTCCCAGTCGCGTTGCGCGCTGGCGAAGGCGTAAATCCGCTCCGTGCCGTCGGTCAGCAGGCGGTCGCCGTCCGTGGTGAGCCGCCAGCAAGTGCGCCGGCCATGACGCTCCGGCCTGACCCAGCCCTCGGCGGCAGTCCGCGCGAGCGCCTGCCTGATCGCTTTCTCCTCGACCCGCAGGCGGGCGAAGACGTCAATGAATGCCGAGGTCCAGGCTGAACCGCCGGTTGGCAGTACGAATTCTCCGAGCACCGTGAAGAGCAGGCCGCGCGCGCTGCCGGCGCCCGCCGCATGCCGGCGCGATAGCGTCGGCCCGCGACTGCCCGCGATCTGAGCGGGAGCCGCCATGACCGTCTCCTCATCGCCTTGGCCCCGAGCCGGCTGCACGTCGCCTCGGCCGTATGGCCAGGCTGCCGGGAGTGCAGCGGAACCCGGGGTCAACATGCTACTAGAACTTGACAGCGATGCTGAATTATGTAGAGCATAGACGGCGGGCGAGCGCTGCGGGAGGCTTCGCATGGCACCGACGGCCGGGGGCCAGGGATCCGGTGCGCGGTTGCGCAGTGACGGCCTCGAAGGCCAGGCGGGCTCCGGTTCTCGGGCGGGCTCCGGTTCTCGGGCGGCCTCCAGCGCCCCGGCTGAGTCCGGGTCTGCGGCCGAGGTCGGGCAAACCTCGTCGCGGGTGAGCTTCCAGACCGAGCCCGCAAGGTACCGGCACTGGCGACTGGCGATTGAGCCGCCAGTAGCGACCCTGGCGATGGACGTGGCCGAGGATGGCGGGCTCGACGCTGGTTACGAGCTCAAGCTGAACTCCTACGACCTCGGTGTGGACATCGAGCTCTACGACGCTGTCCAGCGGTTGCGGTTGGAGCACCCGGAAGTGCGCACAGTCGTGATCACCAGCGCGAAGGAGAAGGTCTTTAGCGCGGGCGCGAACATCCGGATGCTGGCGACGTCGGCGCACGCGACCAAGGTCAACTTCTGCAAGTTCACCAACGAGACGCGCAACGGCATCGAGGACGCGACAGCCAACTCCGGGCAGACCTACATCGCCGCGGTCAACGGTACTGCGTCCGGCGGCGGCTACGAGCTGGCTCTAGCCTGTCAGCACATCATGCTCATCGACGATCGGTCGGCCGTCGTCTCGCTTCCAGAGCTGCCGCTGCTCGGCGTGCTCCCGGGTACCGGCGGATTGACTCGGGTGACCGACAAGCGGCAGGTCCGGCGGGACTTGGCTGACTACTTCGCGACCAGGGCCGAGGGCATCGGCGGAGCCAGGGCGGTTGCCTGGAGGCTTGTCGACGAAGCGGTGCCGCGATCGGAGTGGGATCAGTCCGTGGCGGCCAGGGCACAGGAGTTTGCCGCCCGATCGCCCCGGCCTCCAGACGGCAGGGGCATACAACTCACCGCGCTGGACAAGTCCCGCAGCGGCGACTCGATCGGCTACCGGCACGTATCGGCTCGGCTCGATCATGCGGCAGGTGAGGTTTCGATCACCGTCCGCGGCCCCCGGCAGGACGCCCCCGCCGACGTTCGGGCCCTGTACCACGAGGGTGATGCCTTCTGGCCGCTGGCCGTGACGCGCGAACTGGACGACCTGATACTGGACCTGCGCACGAACGAACTTGAGCTAGGTACCTGGGTTATGCGCACGGAGGGGGACTCGCAGCGCGTGCTGGCTTACGACCGGCTGCTGCTCGCAGGCGCAGGCGACTGGCTGGTGAACGAGATCATCCTGTACCTAAAGCGGACGCTCAAGCGGCTCGACGTAACCAGCAGGAGCCTGATCGCGCTGATCGAGCCGGGCAGTTGCTACGCCGGATCGTTGCTGGAGCTGGCGCTGGCAGCCGACAGGTCGTACATGCTGGCCGGACAATTCGAGGACAGCGAGCCTCGGGCAGAGGCAGCCGCGATTGTCGTGGGCGATATGAATCTCGGACCACTGCCGATGGGAAACGGGCTGACCAGGCTACACGCCCGGTATCTCGGCGATCCCGACGCCCTGGACAGGGTGTGCAAGCAGGTCGGGGACTTGCTCCTGGCCGAGGACGCGGAGCGGCTTGGCCTGATCACCTTCGCACCCGACGACATCGACTGGGAAGACGAGGTACGGATCGCCGTCGAGGAGCGAGCCAGCTTCAGTGCGGACGCTCTGACGGGCATGGAGGCGAACTACCGGTTCAGCGGACCCGAAACGATGGAAACCAAGATCTTTGGCAGGCTGGCCGCCTGGCAGAACTGGATCTTCGCCCGGCCGAACGCGGCCGGTCCCGACGGCGCACTGCGCAGGTACGGCACAGGCCAGCGAGCCAGATTCGACCGGAAGCGAGTGTGACGGATGGCCACCCGATCGCGTCCAGCCGACCCGGTGGTGCCCGACGATAGGACGGGGGAGACGGCATGCCAGTAGCGGCAGACTACGGCGAGAAGATACCGAACAACGTCCGCCTGCACGAGGACCGGCGGTTGCAGCGAGCGCTTGAAGCCTGGCAGCCGAACTTCCTGTCCTGGTGGGACGCCATGGGCCCGGCGTTGCCGACTAGAGACGTCTATCTGCGAACCGCCGTGAACGTGGGCCGGGAGGGATGGGCACAGTTTGCGCACGTGCCGATGCGCGACTACAGGTGGGGAATCTTCCTGGCCGAACGCGACCAAGACCGGGTAGTCGCGTTCGGCGAGCACAAGGGCGAGCCGGCTTGGGACAAGGTCCCTGGCGAGTACCGCGCCGACCTGCAACGCCTGATCGTCATCCAGGGTGACACCGAGCCGGCCTCGGTGGAGCAGCAGCGCAACCTTGGCGCCACCGCTCCGTCGCTCTATGACCTGCGGAACCTGTTCCAGGTCAACGTCGAGGAGGGCAGGCACCTGTGGGCGATGGTGTACCTGCTGCAGGCCTACTTCGGCCGGGACGGCCGCGCGGAAGCCGACCAACTCCTGCGAAGGTCTTCTGGCAGCCTGGAGTCGCCCAGGATTCTCGGGGCCTTCAACGAGGAGACGCCGGACTGGCTGAGCTTCTACATGTTCACCTACTTCACCGATCGGGACGGCAAATATCAGCTCGGCACGCTCAAGGAGTCAGCCTTCGACCCGCTCAGCAGGACCTGCGAGTTCATGCTCAAGGAAGAGGCCCACCACATGATGGTCGGCACTACCGGCATAGACCGGGTCGTCGAGCGCACCGCGCAGTTGATGGCGGAACACGACACAGACGAGGTCGTCGGCCACGGCGCCATCCCGCTCAAGGTGATCCAGAAGTACCTCAACTTCCACTACTCGGTGTCACTCGACCTGTTCGGCGGGGAGACTTCAACGAACGTCGCCAACTACTACACCGCTGGCCTGAAGGGCAGGTGGATGGAGGAGCGGCGCCGCGACGATCACAAGCTGACCGACGACTCGATCATGGTCGATGCGCTCACCGAGGAAGGCGAGATCGGCCAGGCTGAGGTCGCCGCGCTGATAGGGCTCAACACCGACCTGCGCCGCGAATACATCGAAGACTGCCAGAGCGGCGTCAGCCGGTGGAACAAGATCCTTGAGTCGGCCGGCCTGCCGCAACGGCTCAAGCTCCCGCACGTGGCCTTCAACCGCAAGGTCGGCGCGTTCGCCCGAATCGAAGCCTCGCCGGACGGTGAGCAGCTCAGCGCCGAGCAGTGGCAGCATCGCAAGGGCGACTGGCTGCCGACCGACGTGGACAAGACCTACATCCGGTCGCTGATGCAGCCGGTCTACGAGCGCGGCAAGATCGCCGCCTGGATCGCCCCGCCCCGGCACGGCATCAACGGCCAGCCCTTCGACTACGAGTACGTCCACCTCACCTAGGTCGCAGTGCGCTGCGCCGCACGCTGCCTAAGCGAGACGAGCGAACAGAACAAAGAGGAGTAACGGGGTCGCCCGGCCAGCGGTCACTCCATCCGCTGGCATCGGGTCCGAACCTGGCTGACCTGTACGGCGGTCAACCTGCCGGTCTGTGACCGTCACCACCCCGGTGAGAGCCGAGCGCGGCGACGCAGCACGGCGGGGATGCGCGATGATGTGGTGGTGATCAAGGCGGATGGGCAGTAATGCGCCGGTTTGCGGAGCTCATCGCACCGTCACGCCTTGGGCGCAGTTTCCGCTGGCTGCTGGCTTCATCGTGGGTGACGAATCTCGGCGACGGGATCACCTTGGCGGCAGGCCCGCTGCTGGTGGCGTCCCAGACCCGCAATCCGCTGACGGTGGCTATGGCCGCATTCCTGCTGCGGCTGCCTTGGCTCTTGTTCGGCCTGTATGCGGGTGTGGTCGCCGACCGGCTTAACCGCCGCCTCATCGTCATTGCTACCGGCCTGGCTCGGGTGGCGATCTTGCTGCTGCTGGTGGCGTCGATCCTGACGCACCGCGTCGATATCGCGGTGGTTCTCGCAGCTCTATTCCTGTTCGGAGTGGTCGAGACCTTCGGCGACACCACGACCACGACGCTGCTGCCCATGCTCGTGGACAAGGCTGACCTGGGTATCGCGAACTCACGTGCGATGACGGGCCTGGTCGTGTGGAACCAGCTTGCCGGGCCGCCGGTCGGCGCGGCGCTGTTCGCGGTCGGGATCGAGCTGCCGTTCGTCAGCGAGAGCATTTGCGTGCTCGCCGGCGTACTGCTGATCTCCCGGGTGCGGCTACCGGCGCACGGCACCCGGGGCCAGCACTCTCGGGTGCGCCAGGACATCCGCGAGGGGTGGCGCTGGCTGTGGGGGCACGCCGCGGTGCGGACGCTGGCAATAACGATCTTCACGTTCAACGTCACCTTCGGCGCAGCCTGGTCGGTACTGGTTCTCTACGCGCGCGAGCGGCTGGGCATGAGCGCGCTCGGCTTCGGGCTGCTTACCACGGCGATGGCGGTAGGGGGACTACTGGGCGGCGCGTGCTACGGCTGGCTGGAACAGCACCTACATCTGGGCGTCATCATGCGCGGCGGCCTCATCATCGAGACGCTGACCCACCTTGCGCTCGCCCTGACCCGCTGGGCCTGGTTCGCGCTGATCGTCTTCGTGATCTTTGGTGCGCACGCGTTCATCTGGGGAACGACATCGACCAGCGTGCGCCAGCGGGCTGTACCGGCCGAGTTCCAGGGCCGTGTCGGCAGTGTCTACCTCACCGGTGTGGTCGGCGGCATCTTGATCGGGTCGGCGGTCGGCGGCCTGGTGGCCTCAGCCTGGGGCGTCACCGCACCGTTCTGGTTCGCATTCGCCGGGTCGGCCATCATGCTCGCGGTGATCTGGCGCTCGCTGCTGCATATCGCTCACAATGATCAGCAGATCCGAGCCGGCGCCCCCGCGGCAGCGGGCTGACCCGGCACCGTGGAACCGGCCCGCGGCGTGCGTGCTGGCCACTCAGTGGTGGTCACATGTCCCGTTGTCGCAGCAGTCTCCGCTGTCGTCCCGGTGCAGGGCCCAGTCGGGATGGGTCAGAAAGCGGCAGCGGTGTGGCGGCAGTGAGGGACGGCGTGGATTCTGGCACCCTAGCCGCGTAGCCGGTGGCGGACTCGAAGGCTTGCGCTACGGCGAGGAGATCCCAGTCGCCGCGCCGCCTGCCGACTAGTTGCAGGCCTACTGGCAGGCCAGCGTTGGTAAAGCCGGCGGGCACGCTGATGGCCGGGAGGCCGGTCGCCGAGATCAGGTAGGCCGACGCCATCCAGTCCAGGTAGGTGTGCAGTGGCCGGCCGTTGATCTCGTGCACCCAGTCGAGACCGACATCGAACGGGGCCACCTGGCTGACAGGGCAAGCCAGCACGTCGACGTGGGTGAAGAATGTGCTGATCCGCTCAGCCAGGTCGGCGCGCAGCACGGTAGCCCTGCTGATGTCGGCTGTCGTGAGCCGCAGGCCCTGCTGGACGTTCCAGGTGACGTTCGGGCCCACCAGATCCGGATGCCTGTCCAGCAGGTCGGCTCGGAAGGTGGCGAAGGCGAACGCGCGGAACGTGCGGAAGACCTCGTCCGCGCCCGACAGGTCTGGCGCCGCGTCGATAACCGCACCGCCCAGTCCGGCCAGAACATCCCTCGCCGGAGCGAGCACCTCCAGCACGTCCGACTCCACCGGGAGACCGAGGTCGGGGCTCCAGGCCACCTCGAGTCCGGTCAGGTCGCGGTCGAGCAGCTCGCGGATCTGCGCCGGGTCGCTGAGGGTCGGCGGCGGTTGGTCCAGTGCCACGGGAACCCGCGGGTCCGGGCCTGCCAGGACGGCCAGCAGCAGTGCGGCGTCGGCGACAGTGCGTCCCATGGGCCCGGCCACGCTGAACATGTCGGCAACATCTGCCAGTGGCCAGCCGGGAACCCGGCCCGGGCTCGGCCGCAGCCCGACGACGTTGCAGAAGCTGGCTGGGTTGCGCAGCGACCCGCCCAAGTCACTGCCGTCGGCGATGGCGATCAGCCGGGCGGCCAGCGCGGCAGCGGCTCCGCCGCTGCTGCCACCGGAACTGCGGTCGTGGTCGTAGGGGTTGCGGGTCGCGCCGAACACCGCGTTGACGGTATGCGAGCCCGCGCCGAACTCGGGCACGTTGGTCTTCCCCAGGCTGATCGCACCAGCCTGCGCCATCCGCTGCACGACCAGCGCATCGCGCTTGGGCACGTT
>JASHSO010000156.1 GCA_030038715.1 Streptosporangiaceae bacterium | reverse complement strand
CGGACGTCGCCGAGCCCGACGTAGCGCATCGCGATGAACAGCATCCCGCCCGCCTGGCCCGCGTCGAAGACGGGGATGATGTGCGGATGCTCGACGCCGGCGGCAGCCCTCGACTCGCGGATGAACCGGTGCCGGAACGCCTCGTCCTCCACCAGGTGCGGAGCTAGCACCTTGAGGGCGACCTGCCGGCCGAGCCGGAGGTCGAGCGCGCGGTAGACGACGGCCATGCCGCCGCGGCCGATCGGCTCCAGGACCTCATAGTCCGCGACGCGGTCGCCGGGAGCGAGGTCCTCGGCCTCGAAACCGACGTCCTGTGTCACTGCAGTCCTCCAGCCTCGGGGCTGCTCGGCGCCCTGGACTGTGCAGTGGCAACGCCACGTGATGCCAGGCGAAATGCCGTCCCAGTATCGGGTGCAGCGACCCGGTGCCGCAAGGTTCAGCCGCTCACACGGGGGTCAGGCCAAGATCGGGTCCGGCGGTCGTGCTCGGCTGGTTGACCAGGCTGCCAGCGGCCATGACGAGGTACTCCCACAGCTGCCTGTCGTGGTCGGGGGCTAGGTCGAGCTCGTTGAGTGCGGTGCGCATGTGCCGCAGCCACCCGTCGCGCTCGGCTTCTCCGATGGCGAACCTGGCGTGCCGCATCCGCAGCCGGGGGTGCCCGCGAAGCTCGTTGTAGGTGGCCGGACCGCCCCAGTACTGGATCAGAAACAGCCGCAGGTGCTCCTCGGCCGGGCCGAGATCCCGGCTCGGGTAGACCGGCCGCAGCTGCGGGTCGGCGGCAACCTCCTGGTAGAACCTGTGCACCAGGCGGCGGAATGTCGGCTCGCCGCCGATCGCCTCGAACAGGGTCGGTGCATTCGTGGTCTCACTCATAACGGCTCTAGGGTAGCCGCAGCCGCTCAGGAGACGGTCAGGCCCGTTTGCGCTGCGGCGAAGGCCAGCTGCTCGGCCGTCAGCGCGATGGTGCGGCTGACAGCGCGGGCCCCGTGCCCCACCTGGGCCTCTCGGCGCAGCAGCACTGGTCGCTCGCAGGGCGGCGCCGCCGTGGCGTACTGCAGGGCCGCGCACATCTTCCGGCCGTGCAGCGGGTCGACCCTCGTATCGCCGTCGAACACGGTGAACAGCACAGCGGGGTAGCGGACGCCGGCCCGCACGTGGTGGTACGGCGAGTAGGAGAGCAGCCAGCCGAGCTCGGCAGCGACGGCGGCCGACCCGAACTCGTCGTTCCAGGTCACGCCGAGGCCGAACTGCTCGTAGCGCACCATGTCGAGCAGCGGCGCCGAGCACACAGCGGCGGCGCTCAGGTCCGGCCGCTGGGTGATCGACGCGCCGACCAGCAGGCCGCCGTTCGACCCGCCCCACACCGCGAGCTGGCCGCTGCTCGTCCAGCCGTCTGCGATCAGCTTCTCCGCTGCGGCGTGGAAGTCATCGAACACGTTCTGCTTCCGCTCGCGCATGCCGGACCTGTGCCACTCCTCGCCCTCCTCGCTGCCGCCGCGCAGTCCGGCGATGGCGTAGACGCCGCCGGCTTCCGCCCAGGCCAGTGCCGAAGGCGAGAAGGAGGGCGTGAGGCTGACGTTGAAGCCGCCGTAGCCGTAGAGGATGGCTGGCCTCTTATCGGGAACGTGGTCGCTCCCGGCCCCGGCCGTCCCGGGCGCGCCGTGGCCGTCCGCGGCTGAGAGGATCACCATCCTGATCGTGGTTCCATCCGCCGATGCGTAGTTGACCTGCCGTGCCTGCACCGGCGGAACGTCCACGACGCCCGGGGCCTGCTGCCAGACCTCCGTGCCGCCGGCCGTGGCGTCGTAGCGCAGCACGAGGCCCGGCGTGGTGTAGTCGGTGTAGCCGAACCAGGCCTCGTGGCCTCCTTCGGGACGCTCCCGCAGTGCGCCGACGCTGCCAAGTCCTGGCAGTTCGATCTCTGCGACCTGGAGCCCGGACGCCAGCTCGTGGACCGTGATCTCGCTGATCGCATGCCGCTGCCGCGCGGCCAGCAGCAGCGGACGGCTCAGTTCCGCCCCGTCCAGGATGGCGAAGTCTTCGAGCACCGCCTCGGCGTCCTCGGCCAGCAGGTCCCGCCAGCTCCCCGGCCCTGGGAACTGCGGGTCGGCCGGGTCCGTCACGGCGAGCTTGCGCCGCGGCGCGCCCGAGTCGGTTAGCAGGTAGAGCCGCCCGTCCCGGCCGGGCACCGGCCAGGTCTGCGCATCGACGCCCTGCTGCAGAACCCGCAACTGGGGCGCCGCCGGGTCCCGGCCGGCCAGTTCTGCCACCCACGCGTCGTTCCGCGGTGCCGTGCCAGCGCTGGCGGTGATGATCAGCCAGCGTCCGTCCCGGCTGACAAGCAGGCCGTAGTAGTTCGTCTTCTCGAGGCCGTCGCCGAAGATGAGCACGTCCTCGCCGCAAGGCTTGCCAAGCCGGTGCAGGTAGACACGCCGGTGGAACTGCTCTTCGCCGGGCGGAACGATTTCGGGCGCCAGCCTGCGGGTGTAGTAGAACCCTGAGCCGTCGGGCAGCCAGGCGACGTCGGTGTAGCGGCAGCGGTCGATCGGGCCGTCGACGACCTCGCCTGTCCCGGTGTCCAGCACGCGCAGCACCGACTCCTCGCTGCCGCCTTCCGACAGCTGGTAAGCCAGCAGCCGCCCAGAGTGGTCGGGCTGCCACTGATCGAGTGTGGTGGCGCCGGACGGATCGACGGTCATCGGGTCGATGAGCGCTCGCTCGCTGTCGGCCGCGCTCGCCGTGTACAGCACGGCATGTTCCTGGCCCGGCTCGCGCCGAGTCCAGAAATGCCGGTCACCGCGCCACGCCGGCGTTCCCACCTCACCGGCCTTGAGCAGCTCGGCTAGCCTTGCTGCCAGCTTGTCTCGGTCCGGGATTTTGTCCAGGTGGGCGGCGTACAAGGCGTCCTGAGCCTGCAGCCAGGCGGTGGTACGCGGGCTAGCCGGGTCCTCGAGCCAGCGATACGGGTCCGCAACTTCCTGTCCGTGCAGCGTCTCGGTAGTGCTCTCGCGAGGGGCGTCGGGATATGGCGGCAGTGTCATGTGTGGCACCCTACGGCGTGGTGTGGCACCCGCGCCGGGCAGGCGCAGTCCTCGCTGCGGCCATGCTCCGCTAACCCGCGGCCGGGCCAGCGGCCGTTCCTGCGCCGGGCCAGCCGCCGTAGCGGCCGTACTGCGCCGAGCCAGCCGCCGTACTGCGCCGAGCCAGCCGCCGTCGCGACACACCTTTCTCTCCTTGTTCAGCATTTCGTGTTGGCGTACGGGCCGGCGGCCCGTCAGACTGGTCACGGTGCCCCGGCGGCACTTTTGCCGGCGCGCATATGGTTGCAGTGACTGGCCCGCCACCAGTGGGAGGTGCATGTGCGTCGGGTGCTGCTGCTCAACATCACCTATGAGCCGCTGACCAC
>JASHSO010000155.1 GCA_030038715.1 Streptosporangiaceae bacterium | reverse complement strand
AATCCGCTGATCAAGGTGATGAACCTGGTGTCGCTGCTGGTAGCTACCAGCGTGGTGCGATACAGCCATAACGACGGGCTGCGAGCTGCCGTAGCCATCGTGGCCGTGGCGATCGTGGTGGCCGCGATCGTCGTGTCCAAGCGCCGCTCTACTTCGATCACGGCCGGGGAGCCGGAGGCGGCATCTGCCGGGAGCGCTGCGGCCTGACCGCGAGACGATGTGGGCATGGCAGCACAGCACCGGCTGATCGTGATGCGCCACGCCAAGGCGGGCGAGCTGCCTGGTGGCCCCGACTTCGAGCGGGCGCTACGGCCGCGCGGCAGGAGGGACAGCGCGGCAGCCGGTGCCTGGCTGGCCTCGGCGGGCTTCCGGCCTGACGCGGTGATCTGCTCGGCGGCCAGGCGTACCCGGCAGACCTGGCAGTACCTGTCGGAGGAGCTGGGCGGCGGGATCGGTTTCCTGGCCGACCGGCGGCTGTACGCGGCCGACAGCGAGGACGTCGCCGACATAGTCCGGCAGACCGACGCGGACGTCGGCACGCTGCTATACGTCGGGCACAACCCCGCTGCGGCGGGACTGGTCGCGATGCTAACGGGTACCGAGCCGTACTTCCCGACCGCCGCGATCGCAGTGATCGGCCTACCAGGAAACTGGTCCGGGCTTGCGGCCGGGGAGGGCGAGCTGATCGCCTCCTGGACGCCGCGCGGCGGCGCCTGAGCGAGCCGATCCCGGGTTGCTAGCCGCCGGCCGCTAGCGCCGGGTCCTCCGCGTCGGCCGCCTCGACGTCATCCCGGGAGATCCCCAGTAGGTACAGGATGGCGTCCAAGTGCGGCACGCTCAGCGAGGTGTCGGCCGCGTCCCGGACGGCGGGCTTGGCATTGAATGCCACGCCAAGTCCAGCGGCGGAAATCATGTCCAGGTCGTTGGCTCCGTCGCCGACGGCAACTGCCTGGCTGAGCGGGACGCCAGCCAGCACCGCGAACTGCCGCAGCGCCTGCTCCTTGCCGGCCCGGTCGATGACCGGCCCAGCGAGGCGGCCTGTCAGCTTGCCGTCAGCTAGCTCCAGCGTGTTGGCCTGCGCATAGTCCAGCCCGAGCTGGACGGTGATCCAGTCGGTGAACTGGGTGAACCCGCCGCTCACTACGCCGCAGCGGTAGCCCAGCCGCTTCAGCGTCCTGATCAGCGTCCGCGCTCCAGGCGCCAGCCGGAGGCCGGAGAGCACGTCGTCGATGGCGTTCGCCTCCAGGCCGGCCAGCAGGGCGACCCGCTGTTCCAGAGACTCGGCGAAGTCGACCTCCCCGTGCATCGCCGCCGCGGTGAGCTTGGCTACCTGGTCGGCACAGCCGGCCCGCGCGGCGAGCAGGTCGATGGCTTCGTCCTGCAGCAGCGTGGAGTCTACGTCCATCACTACGAGCCGCATCGCACGCCGGTGCAGGCCGCCACGTTGCACCGCAATATCGACACCAAGCTGCACGGACTCGCGAGCCAGGTCCGCGCGCAGCGCAATCGGGTCGGCCCCGGAGACGTCGAACTCGATGCACGTGACAGGCCGGTGGGCGAGCCGGCCGATCCTGTCGATGTTGGCGCCGTTCGCCGCGATCCTGCCCGCTATCGAGGCGATCACCTGTGGGAGCAACGGTCGGCCGAGCACGGTGACGTGCAGCCTGCCGCGCCGCCGCGGCGGCTGCTCACCCGAACCCAGGGTGATCTCGACGTCCATCCCCAGGTCCGCCGCCAGGGTGGTGATGTGCTGGTGGATCGCGGTCAGATCGGGCGAGGCGGCACAGGACAGCAGAACGCCGAGGACAAGGCGGCCGCGTATCACCACCTGCTCGACGTCGAGCACTGTGAGCTGGTGCGCGGACAGCGCCGTGAATAGCCGGGAGGTGACGCCAGGCCGGTCTCGGCCGGTCAGCGTCACCAGGAGCGTTATCTGTGAATCTGGCATAGCGGTCTTTACGCTATCCAGTGCGCGGGTGTCCTCGGGCGATGGGTGGGCTGGTGACGGCAGAGCCAACCGGTGGACGCTGGCACACTGAGCCCGTCTGGACGAACGTTCTTGCGTGCCGTGGTCATGTTCGTTGCCGATCTGCGCGGCGGCCGGGGATTCCGCAAGAGCCTGCGCGTGCCGAAGATGGCCGGGTACGACGAGGTGTGGGAACTCACCTGGGCACCCGACGGCAGGGCGACGTTCGAGTACGGAACCCCCGTCAAGAAGGGTCATCCGCATGTGTGGTGGCGTCGCGTCGGCACGCCCGACATCTTCAAGCGTCCTTGACCACCCGGTCGGTCAGCCGCTGTGCCGCACGGCCCAGCAGCGGCGCGTGCGTGCTGATCGCCAGCGACCGTCCAGTGGTAGGCAAGGCCGCGCTGCTTGCTGTACGCGAACCCGCCGGCTGGGGAAGGATGCTCGGCCGTTCCGCAACCAAATATCGTAAGTTCAAGCTCAGGACGGCGGCGCTCGAAAGGAGCCGGATGTCGGCTGAGGTACTCCGGCTGCGCCGGGTGGGAGTCCGCTGCGGCTCCTCGATGCTGCTCAGGAACGTCGACTGGACCGCGCACGCCGACGAGAGCTGGGTCGTCATCGGTCCGAACGGCGCCGGCAAGACCACCCTGCTGCAGGTCGTGGCGACGCTGCTCGCGCCGACGCACGGCAGCGTGGAGGTGCTCGGCGAGCCACTTGACGGGGCCGATCTCGCTGACCTGCGCACCAGGATCGGCATGACGAGCACGGTCATCGGTGACCAGGTGCCACCAACGGAGAAGGTCATCGACCTGGTGCTCACGGCCGCCTACGGCATACTCGGCCGGGACACCGAAGACTACGAGTCCTCGGACGTGACCCGGGCGGTCGAGTTGCTCGATGCGCTTGGCTGCCCGCACCTGATCAGGCGCCGCTTCGCCACGCTGTCGGAGGGCGAGCGCAAGCGCGTGCAGATAGCCAGGTCGCTGATGGCTGACCCGGAACTGCTGTTGCTCGATGAGCCAGCCGCGGGTCTTGACCTGGGCGGCAGGGAGGACCTGCTAGCGCGCATCACGGGCCTGCTGCGCGACCCGCGCTCGCCGATGATGGTGCTGGTCACGCACCATGTGGAAGAAGTGCCTCCGGGCTTCACGCACGCCATGCTGCTGCGCAAGGGCAGCGTGCTGGCTGCGGGACCGCTGACCGAGGTGTTCACCGAGCACAACCTGTCCCGGTGCTTCGGCGTGCCGCTGCAGGTGGAGCGCCGCGCGGCACGGTGGGCGGCACGCGCGCCCCGGCTGCGCTGACCGGGACACTGCCGGGCCTGGCTTACGATCGGGCCATGCTGCGGGGACCTGATGGGCCCGGCTGAGGCGGCCGCTATCTTCGCCGTCGGCGGGGTGGCTGGCGCTGTTAACGCCATCGTCGGCTCGGGGTCCTTGATAACCTTCCCGACTCTGCTGGCGTTCGGGTTCCCGCCTATCGTGGCCAACGTCTCGAACAATGTGGGCCTGGTGTCGGGCAACGTCAGCGGTGCTGTCGGCTACCGGCGTGAATTGGCTGGTCAGCGGCGCAGGCTGACCCGCCTCGCCTGGCCGGCCGCGGTCGGCTCCGGGGCCGGCGCCGCGGCGCTGCTGCTGCTGCCATCGAAGTCGTTCAGCGTGATCGTGCCCGTGCTGATCCTGATCGCGTGTGCTCTCGTGCTTGCCCAGCCGTGGCTAAGCCGCCGGATCGTGGCCCGCCGCCGGCAGCAGGCGGACCGGGATGGCGCGCCGCTGGAAGAGCGCACTGGGCCGGTGCTGGGCAGTGGCATGTTTGCCTCCGCCGCATACGGCGGTTACTTCGGTGCCGCGCAGGGCGTCCTGGTCATCGGCCTGCTCGGGACATTCTTCGACGAGCCGCTGCAGCGGGTGAACGGCGCCAAGAACGTCCTTATCGCGATCGTCAACGGCACGGCAGCGGTGATATACGTGATCTTCGCGCATGTGGTCTGGCTAGTCGTGCTGCTGATCGCGATCGGGTCGACCATCGGCGGCGTGCTCGGGGCACGCTATGGCAGGCGCCTTGCCCCCGGCGCGCTGCGGACCTTCGTCGTACTGATCGGCGTGGTCTCCGCAGTCAAGCTGATCTTCTTCTGACGGGAGCGGGCTGCTCGAGGTCCGCGGCGCGCGGCTGCTCCGCCCGGGCATGCCGGCCGAGCACCCCCGCTCCCGCCACGATGCCGACGGCCAGCAGAGCGGCGGCCGCGAACGCTACGCGCAGCGAGGCGAGGTCGGCGATGCCGCCCATGGCGCTCGGTGCGGCCAGTCCTGCGCCGTAGCTGACCGTGGCAGCTCCGGCTACACCGATGGCAGGACTGGGCCCGAAGTGGCCGGCAGAGGCGAACACCAGCGGCACTACCACCGAGACGCCGAGCCCGATGAGCAGAAAGCCGGCCAGCGCGGTGACCGCGTCCGGTGCCATCGCCACCAGCAGGCAGCCGGCCGTGCCGAGCGCGCCGCAGGCCCGAACGCTGAGACTCGCGCCGACGCGCCGCACTATGACGTCGCCGCACAGCCGTCCGCCCGCCATCGCCAGCGCAAACGTGCCGGTGGCCAGTGCGGCCTTGGCCTGGCTCGCATGCAATACCCAGTGCATGAACACCGCTGCCCAGTCGCTCGCCGCGTACTCAACGAAGATCGCGGCGAAGCCGACCAGGCCGATCAGCAAGATGGTGCCGTGCGGCCAGACGAAACGGGGGACGGCGATCTCGGCCGCCGCACCGCTCGGCGGGCCACCGACGAACCATGCGGTCGCGGCGACCCCGCAGGCGAGAATCGCAGCACCCACGGCGGCGAACTGCAGGCGCGGGTCCACGTGCTGGTCGGCGGCGAGCGAGCCGATCAGGGCCCCGGCGAGCACGCCCAGGCTCCACATGCCGTGCAGCCCGGACATGATCGACTTGCCCAAGCGCCGTTCCGCCTCCACGGCCTGGGCATTGATCGCGTTGTCCAGCGTGCCGTACACCGCACCGCTGAGCAGCATCACGGCGGCGAGCGTGGCGACGTTCGGCGCAAGGGGCGGCAGCGCCAACGCCACGCCCATAGCCACGATCAGGACCCGCGTTGCCGCAGCCGGACCGTAGCGGTGCACGAACCGGGCCGCCAGCGGCATCACGACCAGCGCACCCAGGCTGCTCATGAGCACGACGACCCCGAGCTTGCCGCTGCTGAGGTGCAGCCGTCCGGCGATCCAGGGCAGCCTGGACGCGAACGTGCCAGTGGCCATGCCAAAGGCGGCGAACGCCACGCTCAGCGCCCACCGCTCGGCCGCGGCAGTGGTCACGGTCCGGCGGGCGCCGGCGCGAGCGTGCCGTCCCGCACCGCCCGCTCGACCAACCTTCTGGCATAGCCGCCGAGCTCGGCCGAGCCGTCCTCGATCAGCGCGACCTTGGCCATCACCTGGTCCGCCCGGATGCCGTGCTCGTGCCAGGTGCCGCCGCCCGCCTTGGAGTTCTCCAGCATCGGCTGGAGCCTGTCGATGGCGCGGGCGAACCGCGCCTCGGCGCTAGCCCGTTCCTCGAATTCATCCCAGAGGCCGCGGAACCGCACGGCCTGATCCGGCGGCAGCAACGCGAAGATCCTGTCGGCAGCCGCCCGCTCGGCCGCGCGCTGCCGGCGCTGATCGGCCTCGCCGGCATAGACGAACAGGTCACCCGCATCGACCTCTACCAGGTCGTGCAGCGCGAGCATGCTCACGACCTTACCGATGTCGGTGCCGGGCGGCGCGTACTCGGCGAGGGCCAGTGCCATGAGGGTCAGGTGCCAGGAGTGCTCGGCCGAGTTCTCCCGCCTGGGCGGGTCGGTGAGCATGGTCTGCCGCTGCACTGCCTTGAGCCGACCGGCTTCCGCCGCGAATTCGAGTTGCCTGGTCAGGCGGTCCATGGCCCTCATTGGATCAGGGCAGGGCCTGGCCGCCTAGGGGTAGCCCCGGTTATAACGGTCAGTAACCGGCCTGTCATGCTATGTGGCGGGGGACCCAATCAGAAGGAACCGGGGGACCGGCTTTCTGGCTCGTCCCGGTGAGGAGTCGCCTCGCCGGGACGAGCTTCTGATCGCGCCGAAGCCGGAGTGCGTGATCACGGTGTGCGTGCGCCGCGTTCCTTCGCGATCGCCTCGGTCATACCCTTGTTGGCTAGCGCATCGGCGCGTTCGTTACCGGGGTTGCCCGCGTGCCCCCTGACCCACAGCCAGTGCACGTCGTGCCGCGCTGCTGCCGCGTCGAGCCGCCGCCACAGGTCGGCGTTCTTGACCGGCTGCTTTCCCGCCGTCATCCAGCCATTGCGCTTCCAGCCCGCCAGCCAACTAGCCACCCCGTTTCGCAGGTAACTGCTGTCAGTGTGCAGGCGCACCACAGACGGCCTCGTCAGCACCTCCAGCGCCTGGATGGCCGCCATCAGCTCCATCCGGTTGTTGGTCGTCCGCGGTGCCTCGCCGCCGTAGATCTCCCTGGTGCGGCCGCCGTAACCGAGCACGGCGCCCCAGCCCCCGGGACCCGGGTTGCCGCTGCACGCGCCGTCTGTGTAGATCTCCACGACATCCCGCGCAGCCCGGTCAGTCATGACGGAACTGTATCGCCGTGCGGCGGGCCCGGCGGGACGTCGAGCGCAGGGTTCCGGTCGAAGAAGCCGACCGGCTTGAGCCAGAACGACGCCCGGTCGACCGGCATCACCGGCCAGTCCTCCGGCCGGGTGATGTGGTGCAGCCCGAATACATACCACAGCACGACGTCGCAGTCGGCTATCTGCCGGTCCTGCTGCGTCCATACGGCCAGCCCGCTGTCGGCAGCGCTCAGGTTGGGGAACTCGCCGCACGGCCAGCGCTCAGCCGGGTGGTACGGCGTAACCCACAGTGTGTGCCCGATCACCGCGGCCCGGCGGAGTACTGCCGACGAGGCGTCGATCAGCGGCGGGAACGTGCTGCCCGGCACCAGCTTGTAGGCCGGCGGCGCGCCAAGCGAGTTGCTCGTGCCGGTCGCGGTGATCTTCCAGTACCGCTGCGTCTGCCAGTTGTAATCCTGCCGTCCGTCGGTCTCGGTCCGCAGCGGCGTCTCCTGCAGCACAAGGCGCAGGCCGTAGGGGTCGTCGGTGCCGGCCGGCAGCGGGCGGGAGTCGCAGGCGAACACGGTGTTCGGCTGCCCGTCGACGTCCAGGTCCAGCCTGGCGACGATGAAGTGCTGGTGGTAAGGCGCGTAGCTGCGCTGGTCGACGACGGCGCCGGTGGCCGGCTGACTGCCTGGCGGGAATGCCGAGGTGACCATGACGCCGGTGGCGCGCACCTCGCACTCGATGCTGGCGTCCTGGTAGAACCGCCAGTAGACGAGGTACTCGTAGTTGGCAACGGTTACGTGGAAGGAGATGACCAGCCGCCGGGACCTGCGAGTCTGCGCGCCGGATCGCTCGTCCACGTGCTTCCACAAGATCCCGTCGTCCTCCTCGTGGATGCAGATTGCGTTGGGTATCGTCACCGGCTCGCCTCGGGAGTCGTGCACCACGGCATCGAGGTAGCGGATCTCGCCTAGGCAGTCGCAGCCGCGCTCCAGCGAGGTGGTCATGAAGCCCAGGCCCCACTCGCCGATGTCGAAGGCGGTGCGGCGGTAGTGGTCAGGGCTGGCGTCCCGGTACGGCACGACCATCTCTGCGAAAGACAGCCGATGCGCCACAGGCCGCAGCCGCCCGCCGTCGGTGCAGCCAACGGTGTGCAGCACCAGGCCCTCACGGTGGTTGAAGCCGAGCCGGAGCTGCCAGTTCTGCCAGCGCAGCAGGTAGCCGTCCAGGGTGAACGAGACGCCGTCCGGCTGGACCACGTGCAGCGGGCTGACCTCGCGCAGCGTGCCGCCAGTCAGCTCGGGCAGGTACTCGCCACGCACGTCGGGCAGCCCGATCGGCGGCGGGTTGTCCTCCAGTTCCACCAGCGCCATCTGGTTCAGGTCGACTATCGGGTGCAGGCCGGTGACGTGGTGCGCGTACGGGTTGCCGTCCTGGCTGCCGCGCAGCCATACGTCTGACCAGCCCAGTCGCAGGCCGCGATGGCGTTCCGGCACGAGGGCGGCACCGTAGGCCCAGACGTCGGTCAGCACCAGGCTGAGGTTGGTGATGCCGCGCCTGGCCAGGGCGTCGATGAGGGCCGGATGGCGGCGCAGCATCTCGTCGCATTCGTGCCACTCATCCAGCGTGATGCTGGGCTGCTGGCCCGGCAGGTACTCCCACCGGGTCACCTCGCCGTCGGCCAGCGACATCTCGGCCCGGTAGGTGCGGCCGTCTCCGGCATGCCAGCAGACCGCCCGCACCGTTCGCGCGGACCCGGCGGGTTCGTTCTTGGCCGGCTCGACGAGCTCGATGGATGCATACCGCCAGCCGCTGCCCACGCCCTTCCTGGCTCGCAGGACGGCCGTC
>JASHSO010000154.1 GCA_030038715.1 Streptosporangiaceae bacterium | reverse complement strand
ACATACCTAAGTCTTGTATTTATAAATTCTTGTCACCAGTCAGCTGAGCAGCTCGTCGGCCGCGGCGGCGAACACGGCCGTGTGCGCGTCCGCGTCGGCGCCGGTAGTGTCCGGGCACATCAGCGCCATGTTGTGGAACGGGGTGATGAGGAAGCCGCGGTTGAGCAGGTACAGGTGCAGGTACTCATCCAGCGCCCGGTCCTCGGCGGCAGCCCGACTCGCCCCCGCTGCGCGGCGGCTGCGGGCAGAACCGGTACTCCGCCCGCGCGCCGAGCCGGGTGATGCTCCACGGCAGATCGCGGCTGTCGAGCACCGCCTGCACCCCGGCGGTGTACCGGTCGGCGACTGCGATCATCGAGGTGAATGCGGCGTCGGTCTACCAGCGAGGCTGACGCCGCCCGGCTGAGCGTCATCGCCGCGGCGCAGCGTCATCTGTCCAAGCTCAAGGTTCCGGCCTCGGGGTTCGCATGGTTCGTCAATATCACCCCACAGGCCGATGTGCGGGCACTCGGCGGATCTGCGGGCTTGGTCGCTCTTCTGGCAGAAATGGAACAGCAGGGCCAGGTCAGCGCGTCGGCGTTGTCTGACTACGGCGATCCGTGGCGGGACCGGCTTGAAGCATTCGGCATCCAGTCCGTGCACGGTGTCGAAGACAGCGACCGCCCAGGCCACGTCTACGTGATGCCCGCTGTTGTTGCTAGCTGGGGCTGGGTGCGACACACAGCCGATCAGTGGATCACCGACTTCCTTGCGACTGAACTCGCCAAGAACAAGCTCCGCAAACTGGCCAGGGCTGACACCGCGGAGCGTCACCTTGCGGTCCTGATTCACCCAGACACCGAGGCCGGGCTGGGCATTGCAGGCACTGACGAGTTGCCCTCCGTCGTGCCGCCGACACCGCTGACGCACGTGTGGCTGATCACCCCGACTGACTCGCCGCGGGCGCTGCGATGGACGCACATCACGGGGTGGGCCATCGTCCATCTCCAGGCCGGGCAGCCGGCTCGCGCACAGGTACCCGAAGCATCGACAGGACTTCGTCGCGGTCACGGCGGGATAGCTCGGTGAGGTCTGACGTCCGGTGCGGCCCTCCGTCGGTGCCGTGTGTTGCAGATGCGGGCTGCGGTCCTGCGATAGAGATGAGCAACGCGGCGGCGCGCAGGACAAGCGCGGCGTAGACGGGGCTGATGTCCCCGACGAATCCGTGGGCTACCTCGTTGCGGATATTCTGCCCGGTCGGGCCGAGCAAGAGCCAGCGCAGGAAGTAAGCCCACGACTCGTCCAGCGCCAGATCCTCAAGTTCGTGCAGGAGTGGGTACAGACCTGGATACTGGCCCGGATCTCGGGCCGCCTGCAGCCGGTAGATTCCCTCGTCAAGCTCCAGCAGAAGGACTCGCGCTGCGGCTTCGACCTTAGGGGCGACCACGTGGACGCATGCCTGGTAGTCACCGGACCAGAAGTGGCGGAATCCGCGGGCGAGACTGAGCGCCAGAAGCTGGTTGCTTTGCCCGCCGTTGGTTCGAACCCAACACCTGCCACTGATCACAATTCGTAGTTCCTGCAGGTCAGCGCGGCTATTAGTGATCTTGTCTTCGTGGAAGCGCCCCTCAGTGTGAGCGGTCTGCAGACCGCTGCCTCTAGCAGCGCAATTGTGTGCGCGGCGGCTTCTGGCCGGAGTCATGCTGACGCCTCCGCTTTCCGTTCGATTACACTATGCTGACCTGTGACGATCCTTCGATGTTGTCACCTTGGCTGTACGTTCGGACCAGCGACGCTTGTCATGGCAGCTAGCGGTCACGTATTCGAAGAGCCGATGGCCGCGGACATATAGCGGACGGCAGCGGGCCGGGACGGCGGCCCGGCGAACCGCTTGTCGTCGCGGACAGTGAGCGGACCTGCCTGCACGGCATATCCGGCCAGCAAGCTACCGGGCCCGTCATGACGTTTGGGCTTTGCTACAGAGCCCATCGGATACCGCGATGCAGTTCCGGAGGTTTGCGGTCACCTGCCGGCCGTCTGCCCCGGCCGAAGCGCACAGCGAGATGCGGTCGCCATGCCGCGGAAATACGGAATTCAGGAACTGGAAACACGGAAATTTTCGACTGGAGTCGCGGAATTCAGGCGGTAGGATAGGGGCATGCGTGCAGTCTTGACCGGCCTGGCGAAGCGGCGCCTGGTGGACGTGGTGGAAGCCCGGCTAGCCGAAGAGCCCGTCGTCGTTCTCAACGGGCCAAGGACCGTGGGCAAGAGCACCCTGCTGAGCCAGCTGGGCGCGCAGCTTGGGCTATCCGTGATCGACTGCGATGACCCCGCCACCAGGTCGGCCGTGCGAGACGATCCGGCCAGGTTCGTCGAATCTGACCGGCTCGTCCTGATCGATGAATACCAGCACGTGCCAGCGTTACTGGATGCCATCAAGGCTCAGTTGAACCGGGATCTGCGACCCGGCCGCTACATCCTGGCAGGGTCGACCCGGTATGCGACCCTGCCCGAGGCGGGGCAGGCGCTGACCGGGCGGGTGGACATCATCCCGGTACTTCCGCTGTCGCAGGGCGAGATCGATGGCGTCCGCGAGACTTTCGTCGCCAGTCTTCTGGACGGCGCGGGGGTGGATATGGCCTCGCCCGCGGTGCCAGCCACCCGCGACGAGTACGCCCAGCGCGCGACGTCCGGGGGGATGCCCGTCGCGCTTCGCCGCCCACCGGGTCGTTCCCGTTCCCGCTGGTTCTCCAACTACGTCGACCTGGTCGTCGACAGGGATGTCCTGGACATCTCCCGCGTACGGAAACGCGAGATGCTGCCCCGGCTTCTCGGCCAACTCGCCGCCCGATCCGGCCAGGTCCTGAACATGGCGGCGACCAGCGCAATCATCGGGCTGGAGAAGTCCACGGCCGAAAACTACATCAAGCTGCTGGAGGCCGTGTTCCTCATCTATCGGCTGCCGGCATGGGGCACAACTCTCGGCTCACGGGTCACCAAGCACCCGAAGGTGCACCTCGTCGATTCCGGCGTAATGGCATGGCTGCTGAATCTCACTCCCGAAAAGATCGCCCAGGCCGTGCCCGCGGCTCTCACCGGCTATGGCCACCTGCTCGAAACCTTCGCTGTCGGGGAGATCCTCAAGCAGGCCAGCTGGTCGGAAGCGCCAGTCGGCGCCGGGCATTTCCGCACCGAGGCCGGCGAGGAGGTGGATCTCGTAGTTGAGCGCGACGACGGTCAGGTAATCGCATTCGAGATCAAGGCCGGGACCCGGATCGACTCTGGCGACCTCCGTGGCCTCCGCCAGCTGAAAGACCGCCTCGGCACGCGTCTGCAGGAAGCCATCGTCCTCTACACCGGGGTTCATGCTTACTCCCGCGATGACTGGATCAGGGTGCTGCCACTAGATCGGCTCTGGGCGCGCCAGGCGATGCGCAAGAGCGGCTGGGCCACTGACGCGGACGCCGTCGGTGCTGCCCACGTGGACTGCTGCTAAATACCGGAATACATCAGTCCAACTACCCCGGCAGGCCACAGCCTGGCGAGTCGGAGTCGACTTCGGAGGCAGAAATCCCAGCGGTGCCCATGGCGCTGGCGCGGCGCTGCCTTGCTGTGCCGCTGTCCGTCCACCAGGTGCCGCTGCGCGGCTCGGAGCCGGTCAGGATCAGCTCGCCCCAGCCGTGGTCGGGCAAGCTGGCGAGGTTTTCCGGGCGGAGTTCGACGGCTTCCTCGGGCCGCAGTGGTCTGCGACTTCTTCGGCATAGGCGAGGCCGAACTCGACTGGCCCGCGGCAGCATCCGCCGAGGTCGATGAACAGCGGTCCTTTCCTCGTACGGCGATGGATCGGCCTGGTGCTGCGGGGGATCCAGCTGGGCAGTTATTCAGCGCTCATTGACGCCGATAATCCGGAGGCCGTCATACTCGGCAAAGTCCTCGAAGTCCTTCAAGTTGAAGGTGGCCAGCGGCAGGTCCCGGACCAGGCAGCAAGCCGCGATCCAGGTGTCATTGACCGGGCGAGCACGCCCGCGGCGCTCGGTGCGCGCCTGCAATTCACCCCAGCGCAGCTCATCTAGCCGATAGATCCGCTGCGGAGGACCGCCCGTGAGTTCCGGCTTAGGCATCGGACCCCGCCGTGCCACAATGTCGCCATGCCATGGTCGGTCGGAATTGTTTTCATCGTGCTCGGCCCGGTTGTCTGTGGCGCAGTGATCGCAGAGCTGAGCTGGCGTAAGCAGCGCAGCCAGCGTGCGCGCCGGTGACGCTCTGCGACGAGTGAGGGTCTATGGACGACGACTTCGCCGGCCGATGCCGCTGATCATCAGGACGATGGCGTCTGCTTATCGCCTCCGGCCGTTCCTCGTTGATTGCGTGCCCGGTGCCTGTCAAGATGGTGTGCCTGCTGGTCTGCGACCTGGTCCTCAAGAGTCTGGTCAGGAGTGGCATCGCTAGCTCCCAGACCGGCGCGGTCGTAGGCAATGATCCGGGTCCGCGCAGCCACAGCCGACAAGACTCCTGCCCAGGCCAGCGATCCTGGCTCCCCAAGCCCGCCAACCACGACAACCGGCGGGCGACCTTCCCCGGCCTCTACCCAGCGAAGCCACCGGCCATCGCGACGCAGCTCGCCGCGACGTACAGCCACCGGAATAAGCTCACTCAGCGCCTCAAGAATCGGGTCACCCATGAACGTCCTAACTCCACAGCTGCGGCGCAGCGCGCATAGCACAGACGTACCGCAACCTACGGCACCGACTATGGCGGCGCACGGGCCGCGTCGTCCTCTGTTGAGTTATCAAGCTTCGACGAATCGCGCGGGTACGGCGAACTTGCTAACGGCCTTGCTAACAACACCCGTGGAAACCGGTGGGCGGCTGTGGACACATCGCGGCCTCAGAGGTAGGAACTGGCCCGCTCAGCGGCCTGCTATCGACTGATATGGATCTGCAAAGCCTCCTGAAAAGCGGAAGCGAAAGTCCCTGCGGAGCGGTACTTGCGTCGCCGCGCAGGTCAGGAAGCGACGAGCTTGCGCAGCACGCGCACGTCAGTCTCAAGCCGGTCCAGCATGGTAGCGGTATCGGTGGCCCCGGCGTGCTCGGCTGCGAGTTGACGAATGATCCAACCGCGGACCAGCGTCGAGGCGGGCACGCCCTGATCCTCGGCTAGCGCCTGCACTGCGGCAAGCTCATCTGGGTTGAGCCGTAGCGAGAACATCACCGACTTGCCGCGGTTCGGGCGCTTGGCACGGGCCAGCGCACTGGCCGGAATCGGGTCGTCCTTGGTGGCCTCGGCATGCTCGGCCTCCTCATCGAGCAGCCTGCGAAGCTCGTCGTCGTTACGTGTCATCGCTGTCTCCTCGCTGCTCGGCTGGGTCGGCGTCCCGGTAGTGGCGGGCATCGATGTCGTTGGCTGGCCAGCCGTTGACGCCATAGGTCACGTCGTCCTCGGTCACGGTAATGACCGTCAGTAACTGGCCAGCGGTACTCGACCAGCCGATCGTGCGCACGCTGCGCCCGGACTGGCTTGCGTAGTCCGGGTCGAAGACCAGCGCATCAGGATCGGCCAGTGCCTCGTCCGCCTGCTCGGCAGTGACACCGTGGCGCTCCGCCATGTAGTCGCCCCGGTGACTCCAGTCGACGCCCACAACCCAAGTGTATTACATTGCAGTACAGTGGCCA
>JASHSO010000153.1 GCA_030038715.1 Streptosporangiaceae bacterium | reverse complement strand
AGGACATAGTCCGCCGCGCGAAGACCTCGCACGGCACGTTCTACCTGTACTTCGCCAGCAAGGACGACCTCTTCCGCACGCTGCTGCGTGACGCGCTGCACGACATGGCCATCATCACCGACGAATTCCCGGTCGTGACCAGCAACGAGGCGGGACGGACGGCGCTACGACGCTGGGTGCAGAAGTTCGGCGATACCTACGCCGCGCACGCCACGGTGATCCGGATCCTCAGCCAGGCGGATATCGTCGGCGAGGAGGCATTCGCCGACGGCCTCCAGCTGCTCTTCCGCCTGTCCGAGGCCATGACGCAAGGGATGACCGCGGCGCAGCAAGCCCGGACCGACGAAGACGACGCCGCGCCAGGTCAGCACGCCGAGCTCACGGCGCTGGCCTGCCTGATGATGCTGGAGCGGGTCAACTACCTGCTCAGCGCGGTCGAAGTCCAGCTGCCGGTGGACGAGATGTTCGACAGGCTCACCGCCATTCTGTACGCCGCTTTCCGCTCATCCTGACCGCCGAGCAGGTGCGGGGCAGGAACCCGTGCCTGACCAGCTCATCGTCCGGCCCGACCCTGCGGAGCACAGCGCGGATCCTCGCCTGCAAATCGGCGAGCCCCAAGGGCTTGACCAGGTAGTCGTCGGCTCCGCCGCGAGGGACATCACGCCGTCCGGCTCATGGCCGTGCGCTGTGGCCATGATGATGGCGGCGCCGCTGCGCTCACGCAGCTTCCGCAGGCCTCGACTCCGTCGACGTCCGGCAACTCCATGTCGAGCAGGATGACACCTGGGTAGCCAGTGGGTCGCCAGCTACCAGAGCCTGGCTGCCCGTCGGGACATGGCACGCCTGGTATCCGTCCCTGCTGAGTCCGCGGACGAGCTGCCCGGCGATGCTCGGGTCGTCCGCCACCACAAGCGCAGGCTGGTACCGGCGCCCGCCGACAGGCCAGAGCGGCCGCCTGACGCCCTCGTTTCATGATCGTGGCAGACCGGTGTCATGGGGATGACATGGATCCACCACGTTAGGTGCGCCGGTGCTTCCGGACTCGAAGCTCGGTGCTAGCGCCGCGACCAGATCAGGTCGGGGGTGAGCTCGCCGAGCGACCGGGCTCCGGCCAGCATCATCGCGTGCCTCAAGCCGTCGGTGAGCCCGCTGAGCAGCTCGGTGACGCCCTCGCAGCCACCCTCGCCGCTGGCACCCCCGGCGGCGAGCGCCCAGTGCACCGGCCTGCCGAGGAAGACGGCCCTCGCCCCGAGGGCCAGCGCCGCGAGCACGTGTTCGGCCCTGCGGATGCCGCCGTCGACATACACTTCCGCATCGGTCCCGGCCAGCGCGGCGACGACCGCTGGCAGCGCCTCCGCGGTAGCGACGGCCATGTCGAGCTGCCGCCCGCCGTGATTGGACACGTGAACGGCGGCCGCGCCGGCCGCCGCCAGGTCCCTGGCGTCATCGCCACGCAGGACGCCCTTGACCACGACCGGCAGTCCGGTCACCTCGTGCAGCCACCCGACGGTGTCCGGCGTCAGGTCGTCGGCCTTGTCCAGAGCGTCCGCACGCCCGCCCGGCATGTTGGCACTGAGGATGTCGTCGGGCAGGAAGTCCCAGACACCCGGGCCGTCGACGCGCTTGCGTCCGGTAACCGGAGTATCGACGGTCAGCACTACGGCCGACGCGCCTGCGGCGAGCGCTCGCTCCAGGACGTACTTGGTCAGGCCTCGGTCGCGCAGCACGTAGCACTGGAGCCACCACCGCACCCCGGTGGCCCCAATGTCCTCGAACGGGGTGCCGACGTTGGTGGACACCGCCATCAGCGAGCCGCAGGCGGCCGCTGCCCGCGCGGTCGCCACCTCACCGTCCGGGTGCGCGGCCCGCTGCACGGTCGAGGGCGCCACCAAGATAGGCGTCGCCAGCTCATGGCCGAGCACGCTGGTCGTGGTGGAAACGCTCGACACGTCGCGCAGCATCCTCGGCAGCAGCCGGATCCGGTCCCAGGCGGCTACGGCCTCGGCCGTGCTCGTTCCGGCGCCCGCCCCCTGGTTGATCCAGGCGCTCACCGGGGGCGCCAGTCGTTCCGCCGCTCGCCGCTGCAGGTCCTCGATCGACACCATTTCCTCGGAGCTAGGTCAGGCGGCGCTCGGCCGCCCACTTGGTGAGCTGGTGGCGGGTCGAAAGCTGCAGCTTACGCAGCACCGACGAGACGTGGCTCTCCACCGTCTTGACTGAGATGAACAGCTCCTTTGCCACCTCCCGGTAGGTGTAACCGCGGGCGATGAGCCTGAGCACCTCCCGTTCCCGGGTCGTCAGCTGGTCAAGTTCCGGGTCGAAGGTCAGCCGCTCCTGATCGGCCGCGGGAGCGGCGGCGAACGCGTCCAGCACGAAGCCGGCCAGCCGTGGCGAGAAGACCGCGTCCCCCGACGCCACCCGCCGGACCGCAGCCACTAGCTCCGGGCCCGAGATCGTCTTGGTCACATATCCCCGCGCGCCCGCCCGGATGACCGCGATGACGTCCTCCGGCGCGTCGGATGCGGACAGCGCGAGAAACCGGACGTCGGGGTTGTCCGCCTTGACCGCCTTGACGACCTCCTGGCCGCCTCCGCCCGGCAAATGCACGTCGAGCAGCACGACGTCGGGCTTGCACTCGGCGATCCGGATAATCGCCGGCGCCACGTCGTCGGCCTCCCCGACGACAGCAAGCTCCCCGGCGAGCTCCGACCGCACGCCCGACCTGAACATGCCGTGATCATCGACCAGGAACACCCGCGGTTGCCCGTTGTGTGCTCGGGGCTCGCTCATGGCCGCCTCGGCAGTCGGTCGTCGGCAAGCCGCGGCATTCTCAGCGAGACCTCGGTTCCCTCGCCCGGAGCGCTGCGTACGGTGACCTCGCCACCCCGCCGCGCGACTCGGCCGCGCACCGACTCGGCCAGCCCCTTGCGGTCTCCCGGCACGGCCTCGGGGTCGAAGCCCCGGCCGCGGTCGCGCACGTACACCGAGACCGCGTCGGGCTCAGCCTCGGCAAACAGCGACACCACATCGGCGCCCGACCACTTCGCAGCGTTCACCGTCGCCTCCCTGGCGGCGCCGAGCAGCGCATTCAGGTCGTCGTCAAGCCGACAGTCCCCGACGGCCACTACCTCCACCGTCATCCCGTGCTTGGCCTCTACTTCCTGCTGAATCAGCCGAACGCCGGCCGCCAGGGTGGTCGCCGTCCCGGCCAGCGATCCTGGGGCCAAGCCATCGAACAGCCACGCGCGCAACTCGCGCTCCTGCGCCCTGGCGAGCTGCACGACCTGCTGCGGGTCTGCCGCCCGCCGCTGGATCAGGGCGAGCGTCTGCAGCACGGAGTCGTGCACCCGGGAGGCCATGTCGGCGCGCTCCTCCGCCCTGATCCTGGCCTGCCGTTCTGCCACCAGGTCCTTGGCTATCCGCACCCACCATGGCCCGAGCCCGACGGCGATGCCGGCAATGAGCAGCACTATCCCGGCGACCGGTCGGACCAGGCCGCTCGGTGTCAGGGCGTAGGGCCGGCGGTCGGATACAAGCACGCCCATGCCGACTGCCACCAGCACGACAGCGAGGACAGCGCGCCTGATCGGGTGCGTCTTGCGGCCACTCGCGGTCTGCCCGAACAGCGGATCGGCCAGCTCCCGCATGAGCTCCTGCTCGTCAGGGGGCGCGTTACGCCAGATCAGCACGAGCCCGGCGGCACAGACAATCGTCGGGACGGCGAGCGACGTGAGCCACGTAGCATGCAGCACCGAGGCGATTGCCCAGGCGACTGCCAGCAGCGACGCCACTCCAGCGGCCAGGCCGATACCGCGCTTGTCGGCCATCGCCTTGCTCCCGATGCTGGACTGCGCACCGGATGCGGGCACGAGCAGCCAGGCGACAACGTACGCGGCTGCGCATATGCCGTAGCTGACCAGGGCGGCCACCACCAGCACCACTCGCACGATGGTCACATCGAACCCGGTCCGCGCGGACAGCGCCTCGGCAAGGCCGCCCGCCATGGCGCCCTCGGTTTCCCGCCGGAACGGGCCGGCGCTCCGCGCTCGGTCTCGCCTGCGCTCCAGAAGTCCCTCGAGCCGCGTCGGCGGCTGCGCGCCCGAGCCTTGTCCGGGTGGTCGCGGCCACGGCGAAGGCTGGCCGTTTGTGCTGCTCCGCTGCTGAGCGGGGCCGGGATGGTCCCCCATGCGTCCATCATTGCGCCAGTTGGGCAGTGCCGCCATCCGGGCTTACCCCGGGACTCCGCGGCTGTGCAGGCGCTGGTGTCCGGGTCGGGTCAGGGTTCTTCCCGATAGCCAGGCAGGGCGGGGCTGGCCAGGGTGGGAGCATGAACACTCCAACGTACGCAGCACCAGACGCGACGGCCACCTCCGGCGCAGGACCCGACCCTTCGGCGCGGCACCGGACGCTGTACCGCCCCGCCAGTGACCGGATGCTGGCCGGCGTCGCATCGGGCTTGGCCAGGCACTTCGACCTCGACGTGACACTAGTGCGGATAGCCCTGGTGGTGCTCTCCTTCATCGGCGGCATCGGCCTGCCGTTCTACCTGGCATGCTGGCTGCTCATCCCGGCCGAGGGTGCTGCCGACTCCGTTGCCAGCGAGTTTGTCCACACCTTCGAA
>JASHSO010000152.1 GCA_030038715.1 Streptosporangiaceae bacterium | reverse complement strand
GGCCGGCGGCAGCTCGATCAGTGCCGTGACACCGAGGCCCGCCATGGTCTGCATGCACTTATCCCAGCGGACTGGGGCGCTGATCTGGTTCACGATCCGGTCGAGCCAGTCCACGTCCGAGCGCACCAGAGCCCCGTCCAGGTTGGATATCAGCGGCCGGGCTGGATTACGGACGGCAATCTCTGCCGCGGCGGCGCGCAGAACCGCGACCGCCGGGGCCATGTGCTGGGTATGGAAAGCGCCGGCCACCGACAGCGGCCTCAGCCGTACGCCGGCCGGCGGGTTTGCGGCCAGGGCGTCCAGCTGCCCGAGCGTGCCCGCAGCAACGACCTGGCCCGCGCCGTTGACGTTGGCCGGGGTGAGGCCGCACGCCTCGATGGAGGCGAGGACCGTTGCCTCGTCGCCGCCGAGCACTGCGGTCATCCCGGTCGGCTCGGCTGCAGCCGCACGAGCCATCGCTGCGGAGCGGACGCGCACGAGGCGGATGGCATCCTCGGCGCTGACGACGCGGGCCAGCGCGGCGGCTGTCAGTTCGCCGACACTGTGCCCGGCGACGGCCACCGACTGGGCACTGACCTGGTCCGGTTCAGCCAGCAGCTGCTCGCTGGCGGCAAGCGCCGCGGCGACAAGAAGCGGCTGGGCAATCGCGGTGTCCCGGATCTCGTCGGGCCCGGCCGTCGTTCCGCACCGGATCAGGTCGCAGCCGGCCAGTTCTGACCATGCGGTCAGCCGCTCGGCGAAGCCCGGCAACTCCAGCCACTCGGTGAGGAATCCCGGGGCCTGGGCACCCTGACCGGGGGCCGCTATGACGAGCATTACCCTAGCCTGCACTGTAGGAGTCCACCATACCCATGCCGAAGTAAACGAAGTTTCACCGCATGATCCTGTTGGAAACCTACAAGTCATGTTCCCTTGTGCGCCAACCGACCGAGTACCACCGCAATCCAGAGCGTGAAGCCGCCCCTGCCGTCACTAGGGATTATGTTCGTCAGTTCCGTGACACGGCGCAGCCGGTAGCGGACGGTGTTCGGATGCACGAACAAGAGCCGGGCCGTGCGCTCCAGCGAGGTGCCCTGCTCCAGGTATGTCACGACGGTGTCCAGCAGCGAGGTGCCGCCGCTCAGCAGCGGCTCGTATACCTCGGCTATCAGGCTGGCCCTGGCCGACTCGTCGCCGTCCAGCGCTCGCTCGGGGAGCAGGCCGCCAGCCAGCACCGGCCTCGGTGCGTCCGGCCACCCGCCGGCCGCGCGCAACCCGGCCAAGGCGGCTGCCGCCGACGTCACGGCCGACTGCAAGTCGGGCACCGACGGGCCGACGACAACCGGTCCGGGGCCGAACCGGCCGGCGAAATGCCTGGCTGCCTCCAGCGGGTCGCCGCCGCCGCCGACCACGAGGAGCAGCCTGCGTCCGTGGACGCCGGCGAGCAGGTCAAGCCGAGCCCGTCTGGCCAAAGCCCGGAATTCGTCGATGAGGCTCTCCGGGTCGGCGCTGCCAGCCATGCCGACGATGACGGTAACCGGCGTGAAGGACCAGTTGAGGGCCGACGCCCAGGACTGCATGCCCTGGTCCACCTCACCGCGCACCAGCGAGTCCACGACCAGGGCCTCCAGCCGGGCATCCCATGCGCCGCGCGCCTCGGCAGTCCTGGCATATACCTGTGCGGTGGCGAAGGCAATTTCCCTGGTGTAGCGGAGAACGGCCTCCCGCAGCTCCGCCTCGCCGCCGGGTGCTGCGAGTTCGTCGACGCGGGCTTCGACGACGTCGACGACAACCCTGACCATCTCGACGGCCTGCTGCAAGGTCACAGCCCTGGCCAGCTCTCTCGGAGCGGTGCCGAATACCTCGCCGGCCACCGCCGGCCTGGTTCGTTCGGGATGCTTGATCCAGTCCACGAACGCCGCGACGCCGGCTTGGGAGATCAGGCCAAGCCAGGACCTGTTCTCGGCCGACATCTCGCGGAACCACGGCAGCCGCTGATCCATGGCGAGCGTCGCAGCAGTGCCGAGCGCGCCCATCGATGCCTCCAGCCTGGCCACCGTGTCGTCGCGGACGCGGCCGCCGGGATGGAACGGATAGCTGCCAGTGCCCGCCTTCGCTGCCATGCCCTCAGCGTGCCACGACTTTCCGGCGTACACCTGCCGCGGCAGCGCTGATCAGGTTCACTGGCCTGATCCGATGACTCAGCCCTACAGCGCGTCGCTGACGTCGAAGTCCAGCCGGTACTTGGTGATTGCCTGCGCGACGACGTCCGGCTTGACCTCGCCCATCCTGGCGAGCTGGGTCAGCACGGCAAGGGTGATCGACTCAGCATCGACGTGGAAGAAGCGCCGGGCGGCCGGCCGGGTGTCGGAGAACCCAAAGCCATCGGTGCCGAGCGAGGTAAACGGAGCGGGCACCCAGCGGGCGATCTGGTCCGGCACGGCGCGCATCCAGTCGCTGACCGCTACCACGGGCCCGGGATGGCCGTCCAGCGCGCTGGCCACGTAAGGCACGCGGTGTTCGGCCTCGGGCCGGAGCATGTTCCATTCATCGCACCGGAGCGCCTCGCGGCGTAGTTCGGTCCAGGACGTAGCCGACCACGTTCCCGCCCTAACTCCCCAGTCATCGGCCAGCAGGCGCTGTGCGCCAAGCGCCCACCTGAGCGCGACGCCGGATGCGAGGATCTGCGCCTGCGGATGCTCTCCGGTTGTCGAGGACTGGCCATCGGCCGGCAGGTGCGGCGCGGGAGAGTACCGGTACAGTCCGCGCAGGACGCCGCGTTCGAGTGCGGGGCTGCCGCCCTCGTAGTCCGGGGGCTCGGCGGGCTGGACATAGGGCTCGTTGTAGACCGTCAGGTAGTAGAAGATGTTCTCACCGTCGGGGTGCTCGGCCGTGGACCCGTACATCCTGCGCAGCGCGTCTTTGACGACGTAGGCGAGTTCGTAGGCCCAGGCAGCGTCGTAGCTCACGCAGGCGGGATTTGTCGATGCCAGCAGCACTGACTGGCCGTCGTTGTGCTGCAGGCCCTCGCCGGTCAGAGTCGTGCGCCCGGCGGTGGCGCCGAGCAAGAAGCCGCGTCCCATCTGGTCGCCCATCGCCCACATCTGGTCGCCGGTGCGCTGGAATCCGAACATCGAGTAGAAGATGTAGACGGGGATCATGTGCGTGCCGTGCGTCGCGTACGAGGTGCCTGCCGCTATCGCCGAGCCCATGGCGCCGGCCTCGCTGATGCCCTCGTGCAGGATCTGGCCGCGGGACGACTCCTTGTAGGACAGCAGCAGGTTGCGGTCAACCGCGTCGTAGGTCTGGCCGTGCGGGTCGTAGATCTTGGCGGTCGGGAACAGCGAGTCCATGCCGAACGTACGCGCCTCGTCGGGGATGATCGGGGCGAACCTCGCGCCGATCTCCGAGTCCTTCATCAGGTCCTTCAGCAGGCGCACGAACGCCATCGTGGTGGCGACGGCCTGCTTGCCCGAGCCGTGCCGCAGCTCGTCGTAGACCGCGTCAGGCGGCAGCGCTAGCGGCCGGGCGCGCACGACCCGCTTGGGCAGGTAACCGCCGAGCGCGGCGCGGCGCTCGCGCATGTACTGGATCTCCTCCGACTGCTCGCCTGGGTGGTAATAGGGCGGAAGCTCAGCCTCCAGTGCGGCGTCGGGGATCTCCAGGTACAGCCGGTCGCGGAACTCCTTCAGCTCGGCCACCGTGAGCTTCTTCATCTGGTGGGTGGCGTTGCGCGCCTCGAAGTCAGGCCCGAGGGTCCAGCCCTTGATGGTATGGGCCAGGATCACAGTCGGCTGGCCGACGTGCTCCACCGCTGCCTTGAACGCGGCATAGACCTTCCGGTAGTCATGCCCGCCCCTGGACAGGTTGCGGATCTCATCATCGGTCAGGTGCTCCACCATCGCCCGCAGCCGCGGGTCGCCGCCGAAGAAGCTTTCCCTGGTGTAGGCACCGGACTCGACCGCGTAGGTCTGGAACTGCCCATCCGGCGTGGTGTTCATCTTGTTGACCAGGACACCGTCGGTGTCCTTGGCAAGCAGCGGGTCCCAGTCCCGGCCCCAGATCACCTTGATCACGTTCCAGCCGGCACCGCGGAACGTAGCCTCGAGTTCCTGGATGATCTTGCCGTTGCCGCGCACCGGCCCGTCCAGGCGCTGCAGGTTGCAGTTGATCACGAAGGTGAGGTTGTCAAGTTCCTCCCGGGCCGCGAGGCTGATCGCGCCGCGCGCCTCCGGCTCGTCCATCTCCCCGTCGCCGAGGAACGCCCAGACGTGCGACCTGCTGGTGTCCTTCAGCTCCCGGGCTAGCAGGTACCTGTTGAACTTGGCCTGGTACACCGCGTTGATGGCACCGAGCCCCATGGAGACTGTCGGGAACTCCCAGAAGTCCGGCATGAGACGGGGGTGCGGGTAGGAGGGAAGGCCGCCGCCGGGGTGCGATAGCTCCTGGCGGAACCCGTTCAGCTGCTGCTCGGTGAGCCTGCCCTCAAGGAACGCCCGGGCGTAAATGCCAG
>JASHSO010000151.1 GCA_030038715.1 Streptosporangiaceae bacterium | reverse complement strand
GCTGCTGCCCGGCGGGCCGCCGCGGCGCGCGCCCTGGCGGCCGCCGGAAGGGCGAATGCGGCGGCTGCGGCAGCGTGGATCGCGTCACAGGTCAACAGGAAGACCGTGATCGCGTGTGACCCGACAATGTGTGCGGCGCTGACGGCGGCCGGCTTCCCGGCCAGCCAGGAGGCCGTGCTGGAGCGTGGCGACGGCATCTCGTCCAGCGCGGCGCTAGTCGTGTCGACGGCCTTCGTGCGGGACCGGTACCCGCTGGCGGGAATCGCCCCGGTCGTCATCGCGTCCTTTGGCTCGGGCCCGGCGGTCGTGCAAGTGCGCCAGGTAGCGTCGCAGGGATACCTGGTGTCCGCCAGGCGGGCCCGCGCGGTACGCCGGGCTGACGCGCGGGCGTTGCTGGCGACCGGGCGGCTGCACGTGCGCGGTACGCCGCGGTCCGATCTGTTGTCCGGGCGCGTCGACCCCAGGCTGGTGGCGGTCCTGCGGCGGCTGACGGCCAGGTTCGTGGTCTCGGTTGTGCGCTTCGCCAACTCCGGGCCGCAGGCCGGCCCATCGGTCCTGCTGCGCACCGTCGAGATCGACGGGCTGGCCCACGGCAAGGTCAACGAGCAGCGAGGGGTGCTGAAGCTACTGCGCGCCCTGAAGCCGCCCGACCGTGCCAGCATCCAGCGGCTCCACGCCGGCGGCGCGACTGTGCTGAAGATAGAGTTCCCGGCCCCGAGCCCGCTCGGCTAGCGCTGCGCGGAGTCAAGCCGGGCGAGAGCGAAGCGGCTGCTCATTCGCGGGTTGGTACGGCCGGTCGCAAGGTCGGCCAGCCACTCTCCGAGCAACGGGCCGAACTTGAAGCCGTGGCCGGACGTGCCGCAGCCGATCACTACGTTGCCGACCCTGTCCAGGACGAAGTCCTCGTCCGGCGTGTTGTCGTAGACGCATCGCTCGATCGCGGTCGGCCGCGGGTGGTAACCGGGCAGATAGCGACGCGCGACGTCGTGCAGCCTCGCGACAAGGTCCGCGTTGGGCTCGTCGGTCTGCGCATCCGGATCGGTGCTCGCACCGCTGTGATGAATGCCTATTTTGTAAAGCGGTCCACCCGGCACCGGCAACCCGTAGGGGGACTGCCCATCGTGGCAGATGAAGATCGGGGCCCGGTCTGTTGCGCCGGCTGCTGGCGCCAGGTAGGCGACGTGCTCCAGAGTCGGCCGGGTCGGCACCGGCACGCCGACATGTGCGAGCAGCCCGCTTGTCGCTGGCCCGGCTGTGATCACCGCGACCCGTGCGGTCACCCGACCGCGGTCCGTGCGGAGGCTCACCCGCCCGCCGTCATCGGCTAGGTCCAGCACGCGAGCGTTGGTGCGTACCTCTGGCACGGTGGCGGCCAGCGCGTCCAGTGCCGCTGCGGAATCGATAACGCAGGACTCGGGTTCGAGCAGCGCGGGCCCGCCGATCCGGATGGCCGGAAACATGGCTGCGACCTCGGCCGCCGCCAGGAGTTCGCACGGAGCGCCAGCCTGCTGCATGGCCGCGTGTACCGTCGGCAGCCCCGTTCCGAAGGTGACGTGCGGTGTCGGCAGCAGGAGAGGTCGACCTGCCTCCGCCTCGAGTTGATGCCAGCCTTCCCGCGCCCGCCTGGCTGCCGCGACGTAGTCCGGCCGCGGGTAGCCGAGCCGGAAGATCCTGCAACTGCCCTTCGAGCCCGCGCCCTCGTGTCCCACCGTGGCCTGCTCGAGCACGACGACGTCGCGGCCCCGCCGGGTGAGCTCGCGGGCTGTGGCAAGCCCGAGCAGGCCTGCTCCCACGATCGCGACGTCACGTACCTCGGCCATGATCGGGGAGAGTACCTCAGGTGCGTTGCCGCGGCGGCCGTGGCGCTGGCTGTGCCGCAACGCGCTATGCGGCTGGGTTGCCGAGCCCGTCCGCGCGGAGCTGCCCGACTGGGTGGACGCCGAGTACCTGGCCAAGGCCGCGTACGCCCGGGCCGAGTTCGCTCGGCTGGAGCGAGCTAGCCGGGCCGGTCTAACTAATTGCATCCTTTTTGTGCCGGTTCCATCGGCTCATCGCGATCCACCGGTGGGGATGGTCGATCACCCTCAAACCAGCTGGCACACCCGAGGCGACAACGCCAAACGGCGACAAGACTCTCCAAGCCACCAGCGCGCGAATCTCGTGGCCGGACGCTACCAACCGCGGGCACGCCACTCAGGAATGTGCGGTCGCTCGTCTCCGAGCGTGGTGTCTTTGCCATGGCCTGGGTAGACCCACGTCCCGTCCGGCAGCGTGGCGAAGACACGCTCTTCGAGGTCGGTCATGAGCTGGTTGAACCGTGCCGCGTCGTTGTTGGTGTTGCCCGGACCGCCCGGGAATAGCGAGTCGCCGGTGAACAGGTGTGGTTGGCTGGCGAGTTGCCCGTCGGCGTCGTAGCACAGAGCGATGCTGCCCGGCGTATGTCCTCGCAAGTGGATCACTGACAGTTTCGCATCGCCGACCGTGACCGTGTCGCCGTGGTTGACCGGCTTGGTAACCGGGATCGGCAGTTCCGGGGCGTCGTCGACGTGTGCCACTGTGACGGCGCCAGTAGCCTGCTGCACCTGCTTCAGCGCGCCCCAGTGGTCCCAGTGCCGGTGCGTCGTGATGATCGTAGCCAGCCGCGCGCCGTTGATGAGGCGGAGCAGCGTGTCCGGCTCGCTGGCCGCGTCGATCAGGGCCAGGTCGCCGGTGCGCATGCACCGGAGCAGGTAGGCGTTGTTGTCCATTGAGCCCACTGCGACCTTGGTGATGGCAAGGGCGGGTAGCTCCCTGGTGTCCGCTGGCCCGCCGACGCTGACGTCTCCTGTGTAGCTCATGCTCCTATACCTACCACGCGGGAACGTCCGGCAGTGGGCCGGACGTGACCAGGTCGCTGCCTGCGCTGCGGCCAAGCAGCCAGGCGAGCAGTTGCCGCGTTCCGCCGGTCACCGTGACGCCCGGTCCAGGCGGGCCGATCCTGAGTTCGCTGCTGCCGTCCGTTGGCCGCAGCACCGCCGCGGGGCAGTCGGGCTTGGCGAATTCATCGGCTACCCGCGCCAGGCACTGCCTGGCGAAGTCGGTGGGCCAGTCGGCCGGAGCGTAGCCCGCGGCCAGGTCGACATGATGGATCTCCACCTCAGACAACCGCCGCCAGAGCGTGTACCAGGCCGGGTGGCCGCGGCCCCGAAGGCCGTGGACCTCCACGTGCCAGTCGGCGTCGGAGAGACTGGCAGCCTGCGCGGCGAAAGCTGCAGCGGACTCTGCCACGTCGGCAGCCAGCTCCGCGGCCGGCCGGCCGGCCCCTGCCTCGATGGCCTCGTTCCGCGCGTCGACGCTCGGGTACTGGGGTGTCACGATTCCCGTGTGCGCCCAGACGAGCAGGTTCCGCAGGCTGTCCGCATTGCGCGCGATGTGGGTCAGCACGTGCCCGCGAGTCCAGTCCGGCAGTAGCGAAGCCTCCCGCGCCTGCCGGTCGGATATATCTGCAGCCGTGTGCAGGATCCGCGCCGTCGCGATTGACAGCCTGGCCGTCAGGCCGGATGCGCCGCTTGCGGGAGACTCTGCTGTCATGACTGGTACCTCCGCTCGTGCCGTGCCACATCGTAGGGGTGGGCGCCCCGGATTGACGACCCTGTTTGTCGGACCCCCCGGATACGATTGCGTGGCGGCCTAACGGCCCTGGCTAGCCATCACACACCGGGAGAACTGGGCACAAAGTGGCAGATCGTCTTGTCGTCCGTGGTGCGCGCGAGCACAACCTCAAGGACGTCTCGCTTGAGCTCCCGCGCGACGCCATGATCGTGTTCACTGGGCTGTCGGGCTCGGGAAAGTCGAGTCTGGCCTTCGACACCATATTCGCCGAGGGTCAGCGGCGTTATGTGGAGTCGCTGTCCGCGTATGCGCGCCAGTTCCTTGGCCAGATGGACAAGCCCGACGTCGACTTCATCGACGGGCTGTCACCTGCGGTGTCGATCGACCAGAAGGCAGCCGGCCGGAACCCGCGGTCTACCGTCGGCACCATCACCGAGGTGTATGACTACCTGCGGCTGCTGTTTGCCCGGGTGGGCAAGCCGCACTGTCCGGTCTGCGGTCGTCCGATTGCCAGGCAGACCCCGCAGCAGATCGTGGACCGGGTGCTCGAGCTGGACGAGGGCACCAGATTCCAGGTGCTGGCGCCGGTGATCAGGGGCCGTAAGGGCGAGTACACCGAATTGCTGCGCGAGCTGCAGGTCAAGGGCTATTCGCGGGCCCGCGTCGATGGCACGGTGATCCGGCTCGACACCGCGGTCTCCGGTGAGCTGCCTGCGCTGAAGAAATACGAGAAGCACACGATTGAGGTGGTCGTCGACCGCCTCGACGTGAAGGAGTCGGCGCGGCGTCGGCTCACCGACTCAGTGGAAACCGCCCTGTCGCTGGCCGGCGGCGTCGTCGTGCTGGACTTCGTCGACCTGCCCGAGGATGACCCGAACCGCGAGCGGATGTACTCCGAGCATCTGGCGTGCATGTATGACGACCTGTCGTTTGATGAGCTGGAGCCGCGGTCATTCTCGTTCAACTCCCCGTGGGGTGCCTGCACGAGCTGCACCGGCCTCGGCACCAAGATGGAGGTCGATCCAGACCTCGTCGTGTCCGACCCGACCAGGACGCTAGCCGACGGGGCCATCGGGGTGTGGAGCGGTGGTCACGTCAGCGACTACTTCATCCGCCTCATGGAGGCCCTCGGCGACGCGCTCGGTTTCAACGTCAACACCCCCTGGTCGAGGCTGCCGGCCGAGGGGCAGCGGGCCCTGCTCCACGGTTACGACCAGCAGGTCCACGTCAGGTACCGGAACCGGTACGGCAGGGAACGCTCGTACTACACCAACTTCGAGGGTGCGATCCCGTTCATCGAGCGGCGACACTCCGATGCCGACAGCGACTACAGCCGGGAGCGGTTCGCCGAGTTCATGCGCGAGGTGCCGTGCCCGTCCTGCCACGGGGCGCGACTGAAGCCGGTGTCGCTGGCGGTAACAGTCGATGATCGCTCGATCGCGGGCTACTGCAGCCTGCCGATCGGCGAGCTGGCCAAGTTGCTGCTCTCGCTGGAGCTGTCCGAGCGCGACATGCAGATAGCTGGGCGGATACTCAAGGAGGTCAATGCCAGACTTGGCTTCCTGCTCGACGTGGGGCTCGACTACCTGACCCTGGACCGGGCCGCTGCGACGCTGGCCGGGGGAGAAGCACAGCGGATCAGGCTGGCCACGCAGATCGGCTCCGGGCTGGTCGGCGTGCTGTACGTGCTCGATGAGCCGTCCATCGGCCTGCACCAGCGGGACAACCATCGGCTGCTCGAGACCCTGCTCCGGCTGCGCGATCTTGGCAACACGCTGATCGTGGTGGAGCACGACGAGGACACGATCCGGTCCGCC
>JASHSO010000150.1 GCA_030038715.1 Streptosporangiaceae bacterium | reverse complement strand
GTGACCGCGCGCATGAGGTGCACGGCATCCATCGTCGCCTCGGTGCCGGAGTTGGCAAAGCGCCACTGCGGCAGGCCGAACCTAGCTGACAGCTCCCGGGAAACCTCGATGGCCGCCTGCGTAGGCTGGGCGAAGTGCGTGCCACGGGCGACCTGAGCCTGCACTGCCTCGACGATCGCCGGGTGTGCGTGGCCGGCCAAGGAAACGCCGTAACCGCCGTGCAGGTCGACGTACTCGTTGCCGTCCACGTCGTAGAGCTTGGAGCCGTTTCCGTGGCTCAGCCATACCGGCTGCGGCCTGGAGATCTGCCAGCTCGATACCACACCGCCAGCCAGCGACTCACTGGCCAGGCTGGCGAGCCGGGCAGACTCAGGCTGACGCGCTACGAAGATCTTTTCCTGGGCCTCGATGATGGCCTCGAGTGCTGGCCGCGATTCGGCTGGACTGGTGCTGGCTGCTATCGGTTCTCGGACGTCGGCCTGGTCACGGGCCATGACTATCGCGCTCCTCACGCGTGCTGGTCGCAGTTGTCACGAACTGACTGAACGTTCAGTCTAAGGCGGCGGGCGCCTGTCTGACAAGCCCGGATCGCGTCTGTCGCCATGCTGCGTGAGAGTGCTGGCGGCTCGGTGGCAGGCTGCCCGGCGAGCAGTGCCCCGCTGGTACGACCGTGTTGCGTTACCGGTCCGAGGGCGGCGGGTCGGCCCGGTGGTCGGTCACGGCCGGCAGCGCGGTCAGCTCGGCCTCGCCCACCGGCAGCGGTACTGGAAGTGCCAGGCTGCGATCACCGCCGTGCGCAGTGACGGCCCGCTGATGGTAGGCCTCGAGCTGGCCGGCGAACTCCGGCAGCTTGTACGGGCGGCCGTCGACGACCGGGCCCGCCACGCCGTTGATGATGGCCGTGACATCCTGACCGCTGATCGTCTTGTGCACTTCGAGTGCGTGCCCGACAGCCAGCACGCTAGCCCGGTTGTCAGACAGCAGGGCGCCGGTCCGGTCGGCCAGTGCCGTCAGGTGCGCTTCGACTCGACCGCCGAGCGCGGTCTCCAGCACGTTCCTGTCGTTGCCATCGGCTACCGGGTGGGCATCGTGCGGAGCCCTCGTGGCAGCGTAGGAACCGTACTGCCCGCCCATGCCCCACAGGCCTTCCATCGCCAGCGCGATCGTGGTCGCATTCTGCAGGTCGCCGGAAACCCCGGAACTTGAGTCGCCGCTGAAGAACATTCGCTCGCCGACCAGCGAAGCGAGGCTGACCATGATGTCGGCCTCGTACTCGCTGCGCCAGGACGTGAACTGCTCCTCGATCGGGATCGGCTTGACGAACCCGAGGTAGTCCGCGCCCTTCTGGATGGTCGCCGTGTCGATGACGTTGCGCTTTTGCACCAGATGGCTCACCACGGCATGGCAGGCCTCATGCAGCGCGACCGCGTGCCGTTCCCGCTCGATGTACTCCACGCCCTCCGAGGGCCCGACGCTCTTGGCGAGCTTGGCGCGCAGCACGTCGGCCCATTCGATGGTGGTTCGGCCGTCGCGCAGCGCGACGATCAGCGACTCGTTCACCAGGTCCTTGATGGTGGCACCGGTCGCGTACGGGGTGATGGTGGCGAGGTGATCGATCTCGTCAGCGGAGAGCTCATGGCTGACCTTGGCGAAATAACCCTCGTACGTCCGCTTCCTGCCTTCCTTGGACGGGTAGCCAACCCGGTACATTCGGTCTAGTCGCCCCGGCCTGAGCAGTGCCTCATCCAGCGCGCTTGGCATGTTGGTGGCCATGACGATGAGGATCCGGTACTTCGGCGGTGGCTTCGGGCGCATGCCGAGCGTGCGGCGGACCACCCGGTTGAAGAAACCGCGCGGCTTCTTCAGCCCGGACATCTCGGTGAGCAGCGCCTGCAGAGTCCCCATGCCGCCGCCCATGTTCATGCCGGTGGGGATCATCTGGCGGAACCTGCCCTGCGGTCGCGGGGCCGGGTCGGCTTGCTGGGCACGGGAATAGACCACAGATTGGCTGTCGGCCGTCAGGTAGCTGAAACCGTGGCAGTCCGAGAACGGGCTGGCCGGGCTGTGCCCGTGCGCGCGGCCGGTACGGGCGGCGTTGCCGACGCGCCCGCCCTGACCCGCACCGCCGCCGACGCCGCCGCCACGGTTGCCCAGCGAATCTGCCTCGTCGAAGAATACGATCACGCCGCCGTACCTGACCGCGAGCCTGCGTAGCCTGCGGAACAGCGACTTCACCTTGAGCACGCCGACGCCGAAGAACATGTTGATGAAGGCCCCCGGATCGACGAACACGTAGGGCTTGCCGGTCTCGCCCGCCATCGCCTCGGCCATGAGCGTCTTGCCAGTTCCCGGCGGCCCCCACAGCAGGATGCCGCCGGGCACGTAGCCGCCGTGATCCTCGATCGACTCCGGGTCCTCGAGGAACAGCATGTTCTCCTTGACCCGCTCCAGCACGTGGTCCTGGCCCCAGACGTCGGCGAACCTGGTCCGAACGTCGCCGGGGTAGTAGACGTCGACGCCGCCACGGGACAAGTACCAGAAGATCGCGATGAACTGGCTGACGCCGAGAAGCATGATCGCCAGCGCGTACAGGATGATCGGGAGCGCGTGGTAGATCGAGGCCGGGGCCTGGAAGAGACCGAGCAGCGGTGAGGTGTGGTACACGAGGCCGAGGATGATGGCCACGATCGCGATGAAGACGAGCCACTTGGCCACGCGCGAGAGCCGGAATCGGGTGTAGTCGCTCATCCGGTGCGTGGCCCGGTCGGTGCGGCCGAACACGGCGTTCGACGCGCGGTAGTAGCGGGACGAATGCTCGGCGGTCAGGTAGCTCAGCTGGCGGACAGCCTCGATGCAGAACAGCAGCACAAGCCAGCGCCCGGTGCCACTGTCTAGCTGCAGATTCTGGCGGGCGGCGTCGTTGAATCCGAGTATCGGGTTGTTGGCCATCTGGTACCAGACGACCAGGAACCAGAGCAGCGTCAGCAGCGCCAGGAACTTCAGGCGGTCCCAGAGCACCAGCCGCTTGCGTGTCGGCCGCCCGGGCTGCCCGGCCTGATCACGCCAGCCGTCGCGGTCGCGTCGGCCGAGGCGCCGGGAACTGCTGAAGCGTCCTGTTCGCTTGCTGCCAGGCTCGGGCATCAGGAACCTCGCACCGTGAAGGAGTCCACGACGGCCATGATCTGCGCCTCGTGCGCTACGAAGCAGCTCTGGTAGCACTGCACGAGAAGCAGATACATCTTGGTCGTGGAGCTGTTGGTCAGCACCGTCTGGTCAAACGCATCGGGCTGGCCGTTGATGTCGTACTCGAACAGTTCGTTGATGCCACGCACGCCGTCGCCGGAGGTAATCACGCTGCTGGCGATCGACTGGAACCCGGTCAAGGTGGATCCTTCGGACTTGGCCTCGCTCCGTGCCGTCGAGGTGACGGGGAACAGCAGGTCGCGCATGTCGTCGAAGGAAAGCTCGCTGCGCAGTGAGGAGCTCAGCGTCTGCACGCTGGCGTAGACGACGGGCTCGGTGGATCCGGCGAAGAACCGGCCGGGTGACGGCGAGGCGGTCGGGCTATAGGCGGCCACCCAGGTATAGGCACCGCCGCCCGGGCCTGCCGCTGAATCGCTCAGCTCGGTCTGGGCTTCGGCGACCGTCCCGGCGTCCACCTGCCGCCAGCTTGACGGCACCTTGAAGAACGCCCCGTCCGAGGTGTCCGAAGCATAGTGATAAGCGGGCGCCGCGCAGCTCGTCAGTGTCACAAGCAGCGCCCCCGCTGCTGCCATGCCCGTGGCCATCCTCCGGAGCTGCGTCACGTCCCGGCACCTCACGATCTGGCCTTACCCGCCGCCCCGGCCGGACGGGCCCTCATAGTGAGTATGAGTTCACGCTGGCCAACGCAGTCAACCCGGCAGGTACAGGGTCCTACCAGTGTGGCAGGTCACGATTTAGCAGTCACCGTCAGCCGGCTGCCCGTAGCCTCGTCGCAACGATCTGTGCAGCTACTCGCCAGCCGATCAAGAACAGCGCGAGGAAGGCAAGGGTCACTCCGATGAAGTCCAGCGCGGTACCCTGACCGGCCAGCACCCGGATCAGCATGCCGGCAGCAGCCGCGCCCAGCCATGCCCCGATGCCCGCCGGTGCAATCGACAGCGGACGCTGCCAGGCCCTGACTGCGGTGAGGCCGATGGCCAGGCCCGCCAGGAACGGCCACGCCGTGTGCCAGATTCCGGCCACACTGTCACCATCGTGGTGGGTGTGCCTGCCGATGGCCACGAAGGCCAGCACGCAGCAAACATCCAGCAGCGTGCTGAGGACAGCTCGGCGCATCACGCCACGCTAGCTGATCGGGTCGCAGGGCAGGCTAGCTGCTGGCGGTGTCGTCTAGGCTCGGCGCTGATGCCGACATTGCTGATCGTCCATCACACGCCGTCTCCGGCACTACAGGCAATGTTCGAGGCGGTGTCCAGCGGGGCGCGCACCGACGAGATCGAAGGGGTCGACATCGCCGTCCGGCCGGCGCTGACGGCTTCCGCGGTTGACGTGCTGGCGGCGGACGGCTACTTGCTCGGCACGCCCGCCAACATCGGGTACATGTCGGGTGCGCTGAAGCACTTCTTCGACGGCATCTACTATCCCTGCCTGGAGGCGACCAGTCGCCGTCCCTATGGCCTGTACGTACACGGTGCTAGCGACACGGGCGGCGCGGTCCGGGCCGTCGAGTCGATCACCTCCGGACTGAGCTGGCGGCAGGTCAGGCCGCCAGTGACCGTGATCGGGCCGCCCGCCCGGGCGGACCTGCAAGCCTGCTGGGAACTGGGTGCTCTGATGGCCGCTGAGGTGGCCGGATGATCGTCACGGTAACGCTCAACCCGGCGCTCGTGGTCCGCTACGACGCGGCAGCAGTCGAACTTGGCGCGGACAACCCGGTAATCCGGGTCGGGTATGCCGTCGGCGGTCGCGGACTGGCCGTCGCCAGGCTGCTGCATACCTTCGGTCACGAAGTCGTGGCTGCTGGGCTGGTGGGCGGGGGCGCCGGGGAGCTGATCAGAAACGAGCTGGCCCGGGCCGGCGTGGCAACGCAGTTCACGCCCATCGCGGCCGAGTCGCGCCGGGTGGTGCTGGTCTGCGACTCGGCCGGCCGGGTCACGAGCTTGGCCGAGCCTGCACCCTACGTCACTACCGAGGAACTCGGGCGGCTGGCCGCCGACTACCGCGGACTGCTGGACGATGCGACTGCCGTGGTGCTGAGCGGCAGCTTGCCGGACAGCCTTCCCGCCGAGATATACGGGTCCTTTGCCAGCTACGCGGCCGACGCGCGGGTTCCGGTTGTGCTGGACGCCGCGGGTGCCGCGCTGCGCCATGGCGCAGCGCGGCACCCGGCGCTGGTGATACCCGACCTGGGCTGGCAACAGGCCAAGGCCCCGGCGGAGCCTGCTGCGGCGGCCGCAAGCCCGGTGGCGTCGGCGACCGAGCGCGGCGTTCGCGTGCAGACCACCGACGGCGAGTGGCGTGCCGAGCTCCGGTCGGCCGGGCCCGGGCCCGCCTCGCGCGATGCGCTGGTGGCAGGCTTCGTTCCGGGCATCGCGCTGGCCTGGTCCTGGCCCGACATGCTGCGGCACGCAGTGGCGATCGCCGTGGCCTGGCAGCCCGCGTCCGCAGGACCGTCCGGTGCACGAGACCATGACCTGGACATCCCGGCTTACGAGGCCGCGCTGACCGCCGTCGACGTCCGGTGGCTGCCGGGTCCTCGCAGTGCGCCTGCCGACGCAGCAGACGTAGAACCGGTGCGCGGGAGCCGCTGACGGCCTGAATCATCGGGCGTCAGCCCAGCCCGATCCCGCTTGCGTTGTCCGATGGCTAGCTGTCTGATTGATACGCTGACGTGCCGATATGGAGGTGGGTTGTGGAGCTGAAGGGCTTCTGGCGCCGTGCGCAGCAGGACCCGGACTGGACCGCGATAGTGGAACCCGACGGTACGCAGCACACGGCCGGCGACCTGCTGGCCCGGGTGAACCAGCTGACTCACGCGCTGCGCGAGCGCGGCCTCGAGGCCGGCGACGGCATCGCCGTCCTGCTGCCGAACGGGGCGGCCTCGGTCGAGGTCTACCTGGCGGCACTGCAGGCTGGCTGGTACCTCACGCCGCTCAACTGGCACTTCACCGCGCCGGAGGCGGCCTACATCACAGTGGACTGCAAGGCCAAGGCCTTCTTCGCGCACGAGCGGTTCGCTCAACTGGGCGTCGACACCGCTGACCAAGCTGGAGTGCCCGCCGAGGCCAGGTTCAGTTATGGGAGCGTGCCCGGGTTCACCGAAGTTGCGCGACTGCGCGGGGGCCAGCCTTGCACCCTGCCCCACGGCCGGACGGCCGGCACGACCATGCACTACACCTCCGGTACTACCGGCCGACCCAAAGGAGTGCGACGCCCGCTCATCGGGCTTGACCCCGATGACGCGGTTGCGCTGGCCACCGGGCTGCTCTCGTTCTTCGGGGTGACCGAGGGCCAGCCCAACGCCCACCTGATGACTTCACCGAGCTACCACACTGCGGTGACCGTGTTCGGGGGCGGTGCGCTACACATGGGCCACACGCTGGTCTGCATGGACGGTTTCGATGCCGAGACCGCGCTGGCGCTGACCGAGCGCTACCGGTGCACGAACTCGCACATGGTGCCGACCCAGTTCAAGCGGATGCTGTCGCTGCCCGACGAAACCAGGACGAAGTACGACCTGTCATCCATGCAGTGGCTCATCCACGCGGCCGCGCCCTGCCCGATAGGCCTCAAGCACGAGATGCTCGACTGGTGGGGCCCCTGCGTGTGGGAGTACTACGCAGCGACCGAGGGCGGCGGCACGATCGCCTCGCCGCAAGACTGGCTGGCTCATCCGGGTACGGTCGGCCTTCCCTGGCCGGTCAGCGAGGTGGCGGTCGTCGACGAGAATGGCGAGCCGTGCCAGCCGGGCACCCCTGGCACCGTGTACATGAAAATGGGCATGTCGGATTTCGAGTACTTCGGTGACCCGGCTAAGACGGCGGCGAACCGGCTGAACGGCTTCTTCACCGTCGGCGACATCGGCTACCTGGACGCTGATGGGTTCTTGTTCTTGTGCGACCGCAAGTCCGACATGATCATCTCGGGTGGCGCCAACATATACCCGGCGGAGATCGAAGCCGAGATCATCATGAACCCGAAGGTCGCCGACGTAGCTGTGTTCGGCATCCCGGACGAGCAGTGGGGCGAGCAGATCAAGGCAGTCGTGCAGCCGGCCGATGGCGTCGAACCGGGGGACGACCTGGCCGCGGCGATCCTGGCCGGCCTGGAGGGCAGGCTGGCGAAAATGAAGTGGCCGAAGTCCATCGACTTCGTCGCCGAACTGCCGCGCGATCCGAGCGGCAAGCTGCTCAAGCGCCGGTTGCGCGACCCGTACTGGGCCGGCCGGTCCAGCAATATCTAGCCACGGGCACGCGGCCGGGACCTTGGATCGGGCGATCACAGGGCGGCGCGGCATCCAGCGTGGCTGCTCATGGTGGCGTGGCTCGTGCGCCGCAACAGCCGGGTGTCAGGCGTCCGCCGGGCTGGCCGCCTTCGCGAGGGCATCGATCAGCCTGGTGGTGGAGGCCGGGTCGGGCGGCTGGCCGTAGGTCATGGCGAACACGTGGCGCCGGGCGCCGGGCAGCGCGGTGGCCGTGATACCCGGGTGCCGCGCGGCGGCCAGGCACAGGCCCGGCAGCGTGGTGACCCCCAGTCCGGCGGCCACCAGCGCCTGCACGGCGACGTAGTCGTCGGTGGTGAAGGCGATCTTGGGAGTAAACCCGGCGGCCTCGCACTGGCGCACCAGGTAGCTTCGGCATCGCTCGCAGCCGGCGATCCAGCGGCTGGCCGCGTGCGCGGCCAGCTCGGCCGGCCGCCCGTTGCCGACGCCGGTGACCAGGTGGACGGGCTCGTCCAGGAGCAGTCGGCCGCGGGTTCCCTCGTCGGCTGGGTCAGGCGGGGCCGGATCGAGGTCCTGCTGGTAGTGCTGGAAGACCACGGCGACGTCCACGTAGCCGGCCCGCAGCATCCGCAGCGCCTCCGGCGGCTCGGCCTCGGTCAGCATCAGGTCAAGGCCGGGCGTCTCGGCCTCGAGCCTGGACGCAGCGGCAGGCACCAGGGTGCCAAGCGCGGACGGGAACGCGGCCAGCCGGACTCGGCCCTCCCGGAGCCCGACATGCGCAGCCAGCTCGGCCTCGGCCGCGTCCATCCGCCCGATGATCTCCTCGGCACGCTCTGCCAGCAGCCGGCCGGCGTCGGTCAGCCGGATGCCGCGGCCGACCCGCTCGAGCAGCCGGGCCCCCGTCTCGGCCTCGAGCCTGGCGATGTGGTGGCTGATTGACGGCTGGGCGTAGTTCAGCTCGCGAGCGGCCGCCGTGACCGAGCCGGACCTGGCGACCGCGACGAGCACCCGGAGCCTCGTCACATCCAGCATCTATCGACTATAGATGGGTTCGTTGTGATCAAGGCAACCCATCAACCTGTGCGGGGGATAGCTGCTACCCCCCGTCACGGTGCAGCGCCGCTTTGACGGATGCGATAGGTTCGCCGAGTGCCGCGTGCCTACTGCACTATGAAGCAGTGGCGGCGAAGAAGCTGACCTGGCGGCCGGCGCCCGGATGGCCTGAAGCGCCGGCTGGGTGGCAGCCCCCGCCGGGCTGGAGCCCGCCTTCGGACTGGCCGGCACCGCCGCCCGACTGGGACTTCTGGGTACCCGAGGAGCACCAGCCTGTGGCACGGGTCCAGCAGAAGGAGCTGACCAGGCGCGACCTCGTGGTAGAGACGCGGCTCGTCATGCTCGCGCTGCTGTTCCCGTGGATCGTCAGCGCCGTCGTCACGCTCGGCGTGCACCTGGAAACCGGGGCCGGCCTTACCCAGCTGCCGAACTTCGCACCGCACGAGCCGGCCGTGAACGTCGTACTCGGCCTGCTCAGCTACCTGCCAGTGGCCGCCGTGGTACCGCTGACCCTGCTGCTGCTCGCGCGCACCGGGCAGAGCCCAGCCAGCCTCGGCCTGACCAGTGCGAGGTGGCCGGATCTCGGGGCCGGGGTCGGACTGGCGGCGGCCGCGTTCGGCTGCGAGTACGTGCTGGCCATCGTCCTGATCCCGCTGGCACGCGCGCACTCAGCCCTGCTCAACACGACGGGCCCGCTGCACGTCCCGGCCTATTACCTGATATTCGGGCTCAGCCAGTCGCTGATCACCGCTGTCGCCGAGGAGACCGCGCTCAACGGTTACCTCATCACCAGGCTCGACCAGCTTGGCTGGTCGCCGACCGCGTCGCTCTGGCTTAGCCTCGCCCTGCGGACCACGTACCACATTTACTACGGGCTCGCAGTCATCCTGACGCTGCCGTTCGGGTTCTTCGTGACCCGCTCGTTCCAGCGGCACAGGAAGCTGACCAGGCCGATACTGGCCCACTTCCTCTACGATGCCGTGACCTTCACGCTGGCGATCCTGATTCGCTAGCGCGGGGCGTGCTCCGGTCCTCCAACAGCGGTGCTGCCGGATTACCTCGCGGCGGCACCCCGACGGAGGACTGCCTGCGCCGCCAGGCAATGCCAGACAGAGCTTCGAGCACGACGCGGTTGGCCAGGAAGGCCGTCACCTCCGCGTGGTCGAACGGCGGTGCCACCTCGACGATGTCCATCCCGGCAAGTGGCAGCTCCATGGCGGTCCTGCGCACGGCGTCGAGAAGCTGCCGACTGGTAAGCCCGCCGGGCTCGGGTGTGCCGGTGCCCGGCGCCATGCCCGGGTCGACGACATCGACGTCCACGGACAGGAACACGCCGTCGCAGTCGGCAGTCGCGATCGCGAAGGCCTCGGTCAGGCAGTCGTCTAGCCCTCTGGCCACGACCTCGGTCATCTCGAAGCTGCGCATCCGCTGCCCCGCCATCCAGTCCAGCGTCTCCGGCTCGGG
>JASHSO010000149.1 GCA_030038715.1 Streptosporangiaceae bacterium | reverse complement strand
GCGCCCGGCGCCGCCGTGACCTGCCGCGCTGAGCCGAGACCAGCTCAAGACCAGTTACCGACAAGACATGCCAGCAGCCACGAGCTGTGGCACGGAGGAGGCACAAGAAAATGCCCGGAGTCAAGGCGGCACCGAGATGATCGCTGCTTACATCATCGGCGGACTGATCTTGCTGGCGATGGTCTGCGTGTCCTCGTACGGCTGGGTCACGCTGCCCGCGGACGCGCGGGTCCCGATTCACTTCGGAATCTCCTACAACAACTTCGTGCCTAAGCGCCTCGGGCTCGTCGTTCATCCGGCGGCGGGCCTGCTCGTCTACCTCATCTTCGTAGTGACCATCGGCAGCCGCCATGCAACGAACGGCAGCAAGGCGCCCGTACCGGTCGAGATACTCTTGCCGCTCATCATGTGCGTGCTGCTCGTGGTCCAAATCGGCGCAATCAAGGTCGCGCGCAGCAGATCCGGCAGCCTCTCAGCATGACCGGTGACCGCGCGGCCCACTGCGCCGCCGCTAGCGCAGTCCAGCCTTGGGCTAAGTGACGAAGCTCACAACCTAGCTGACCTCACGCAGCTTCCCGGTCGCGACGTCGAACACGAACCCCCGCACCGAGTCGATGTGCGGCACGAACGGGCTGGCCTTGATCCTCCTGATCGATTGCCGAACGTCCTCGTCGAGGTCACTGAACGCCTCGGCAGCCCAGGGCGGCTTGATGCCCGTCTCCTTCTCGATCGCGGCCTTGAAGCCATCGTCGGTGAACGTGAGCATGCCGCAGTCGGTGTGATGAATCAGGATGATCTCGGTCGTGCCGAGAAGGCGCTGGCTGATCGCCAGCGAGCGGACCTCGTCGTCAGTGACGACACCCCCCGCGTTGCGGATGACGTGCGCATCACCCTCGGCGAGGCCAAGAATGCCGTACACGTTGAGCCTGGCGTCCATGCACGCGACCACTGCGACCCCGGAGGCAGGCGGAAGCGGCAGCGGGCCGGAGAATGTCTCGGCGTAACGCTGGTTGTTCTCGAGCAGCTCATCGGTCTTCGACATGATCGTCTCCTCAGCCGTGCGGCTTTCCAATAAATCCTATCATATTAAACGGGAACAGCCAGGGCCGCCCCCTGATAGTCCGCTTGCGGAGCAGGAATTCACAGGGTTTGGGCGCCGGTTTGACATAGGTCGGGACGACGGGGGAACAAGCACCGGGGGACAGTGCTCATGAGCCGATCAGTAGTGCGCGAAATGCGAGCCTACGGCGTGCCAGTCAGCCGGGGCGAGGTGCTGGTTCCCACCCAGGTGCGCGACCCGATACACGGCAGCATCGACTGCCTCGCGGCTCCGCTGGTGGCCGGCTCGCTCGTGCGCAGGGGATGTCGGGTGCAGTTCGGCGCAGTGCCGCGCTGCGACGAGGCCGGCTCCGACACCGACCCAGTCCTGTACGTGGCCACCTGTCCGCAGCAAGACGGCAGCACCGCGGCGATCGCCGCTGCCGCCGATCCGGACGACAAGCGTTTGCTGGCCGCCGCCAACAGCGCGGTCGAGGAATGGGCGGCAACGTCGGCCAGCCGGACACTGATCGCGGCCGGGAGCCCGTGGTGCAGCGGAGCGCTGCTGGCCGCGAGTGCGGCGCGGAAGGCGGCGGCCGAGCACGCGGCCAACGGTCGGACTGTGCACGTCCTTGGTGTCCCGGCTGTGCCACCCGAGGCCGCTGCCGAGCTAGCTAGTCTCGGGGCCGTCGTTACCGAGTCGATAGCCGATGTCAAGTCCGGCGACATGGCTATCTTCCCCGCGCAAGGGGTACCGGCGGGTGTGCGCGAGGAGGCGGCCGAGCGCGGCATCGAGGTGGTCGATGCGACCTGCCCGCTGGTCGCCGCCGCCCAGTTGGCGGCACGCCAGACCGCGGAGCGCGGTCAGCATCTTGTGCTCATCGGCCAGGCGGCCAATGCCTGCACCGCTGGGATCGTAAGCCTGGCGAATGGGCAGGCCACCGTGGTCGAGTCACCGTCCGGGGTCGCGCTGCGGGTCGCCGACTCGCGGCATGTGTCGTACTTGCTGCAGCCCGGCATCGCCGTCGAGGCCACCACGGCCACTGTTGCGGCGCTGCGGTCGCGGTACCCAGCGGCGCGGAACGCCGAGCCCGCCGAAACCTGCTACGAGCCTTCCGACCGAGCCGGCAGCGTCTACGCGGTCGCGGTCGGCAGCGACATCGTATTGGTGCTCGGCGATCCGCAGGCCAGCGACACCCGGCAGGTCTGCGCGCAGGCACGGGACGCGGGCGTCAAGGTTCACGTCATCAGCGAGCCGGGCGATATCACCCCTGCCATGCTGGCATCGGCCAGCACCATCGGCACAGCGGAGTCGACCAGCGCGCTGCCGGGCCTGGCCGGGCAGGTGACGACGGCGCTGTCCGGGCTCGGAAAGCTCGTCGTGATCAAGCGCCAGCTGCGCACCGAGAGGGTGGCGGGCCTTCAGGCTTCCTGGCCCTAGCGCGCACTGGGCTAGGCTCGGGCTCGTGGATTCCGAGGGCGGCCTGTCCGCAGGCGAGTCGGCCGACCGCCGACAGAGCGCCTTTCGGCGGCGGCTACGCTCCGGCCAGTTCGCGGTGACCGCGGAGATCGGCCCGCCGCGTGGTGCCGACATGGCGCCCGTCGCGACCAAGGCGGCGGCGCTCCGCGGCTGGGTCGACGCCGTGAATATCACCGACAACCAGAGCGCCGCGGTCCGGCTGTCCAGCCTGGCCGGCAGCATTGCCGCGATGTCCGCGGGAGTCGAGCCGATCATGCAGCTCACCTGCCGGGACCGGAACCGCATCGCGCTGCAATCAGAGCTGTTGTCGGCCTCGGCACTGGGGATACACAACGTGCTGATCATGACCGGCGACCACCCCCGGCAGGGTGACCACGCTGACGCCAAGCCGGTCTTCGACCTGGACAGTACGCAACTGCTCAAGGTCGCCAGGACCATGCGTGACGACGGCAGGCTGATGTCGGGCGGGAACCTGAAGCCGGCGCCGAACTGGATGCTCGGAGCGGTGGAGAACCCGCCAGCGCCCGGCACGGACGCCCGAGGCGACGGGGGCGCTCACCACGACCTGGCCACGCGCCGCCTGGCGTCTAAGGTCGACGCGGGCGCGCAGTTCGTGCAGACCCAGTTCGTCTTCGACGTCCCGACGTTCGCCCGCTGGATGGATCAGATCCGCGATCTCGGCCTGCACGAGCGGTGCTTCATCCTGGCCGGGGTCGGACCGGTTCGCTCGCTCAACGCACTGCAGCACCTGCGCGCCATCCCGGGTGTGCACATCCCCGACGACGTGACAGGCCGACTGACTGCCGCCGGACCAGACCATGTCGCGGCCGAAGGCGAGAAACTCTGCAGCGAGATCATCGCCGCGCTTGCCGACGTGCCAGGCGTCGCCGGAGTGCACGTGATGGCGATCGGCGCCGAGGGCACGGTCCCGGGCATCCTGGAACGGGCGGGTCTCGCCGCGCATCCGGCCGCGGCCGGCTAACCGACTGTGGCTGTGGCCGAGCCGACGCCGGGCTCGCCGGCTGCAGGTGACAACGGGACGGCATAGCCTCGGCTGGACAGGTGTCTTTCGGCAAGCTTCCCGTTCGTCGTTCAACAAACAGCTACGCCGAGGAGGAACTCCATGCGCTACATGCTGATGATGTTCGGCGAGGAGTCGGCCGACGGAGGCGTTCCCGGTCCGGCGCAGCCGCCCGGCGAAGAGAACGAACCCTGCTGGCTACCGTGGGCACGGGAGATGCAGGCGCGCGGAGTGATCCTGAGCGACGGGGCACAACTGCAGCCTTCCGGCACGGCCACCATGGTGCGGAGCGAAGCTGACGAAGCCATGCTTTCCGACGGCCCCTTCGCCGAGACCAAGGAGCAGATCCTCGGCTACAACGTGATCGAGTGCGCCGACCTCGATGAGGCGATCTACGCCGCTTCGCGGCATCCCGTTGCCCTGTCCGGCGGCGTCGTCGAGGTTCGCCCCATCAGGGCGAGCTAGCGCGCGAGCCAGGCCAGTGCCGACTACGCAGGACGCTGCCGCAGAGGCTGCGGTCGCCGACGCGTTCCGCCAGGAGTGGGGTCGCGTGGTGGCCAGCCTGATCCGGATGACTGGCGACTGGGATCTGGCCGAGGACTGCGCTCAGGAGGCGTTCGCGACGGCTGTGGCGCGCTGGGCCGCCGACGGCATCCCGGACCGGCCTGGCGCATGGCTCACAACTACCGCGCGCAACCGTGCACTCGACAGGCTGCGCCGGAGCAAAACGGAAGCGGCCAAGCTCAAGG
>JASHSO010000148.1 GCA_030038715.1 Streptosporangiaceae bacterium | reverse complement strand
TCGGGTTGAACGCCACGTTGCCGACGAGCTTGAGCCAGATCTGGTCGCGCAGCCTGGTCTCGACTGGCGCCCGGAGACCGCCGGCCGCGAACGCGGCCGAGATCAGCTCGCAACGCTGCGACCGCGATCCGTCAGGCTCGCCGAGGGTGAACCTCGTTCCCTCTACATGCCGAATCACCCCGGGCTCGATGATCTGTGTGGAGCTGAAGGCAACGCAGCCAACGTTATGCCGCGGATCGATGGCCGCCGCGATCTCGCCGCCCGGGTCCACGCTGTCCAAACGGGTCAGCGGAGGGGCGTCGACGGCCGACTGGAAGTACCACCAGGGGATCCCGTTTTGCGCCCAGACGACCGCGGCATCTGGCGCGAGCAGGCCGCCCAGGCTTGGCGCGATCTCCGGCAGGCTGTAGGCCTTGAGCGCAACGAACACCACGTCCGCCTCGCCCACGGCCGCCAGGTCGCTTGTTGCCCGCGGGTGCGCGGTGAAGTCGCCGCGCGGCGAGAGCACCCGGACACCTCGTGCCTGGATCGCTTGCAGGTGCGCTCCCCTGGCGATCAGCGTGACGTCGCTACCGCCCCGCGCCAGCGCTGCGCCGACATAGCCGCCGATAGCGCCGGCGCCGAGCACCGCGAACCTCACGGCGCACCCCGCCGCTGCGTGCCGGGCAGCGCGAACCTCACGGCTCGACCCCTCGCTGTGCGACGAATTCCGCCACCCGTCGGCGCTGCACCTTGCCGGTCGCAGTGCGCGGTATCTCGGAGAGTACGTCGATCCTTGCCGGTACCTTGAACGCCGCCAGTTGCCCGCGGCAGTGCGCGACCAGGTCCTTGACATCGGCCGCTGCGGCCAGCGTCACCGCCGCGCCGACGAGCTCGCCGTACTTCTCGTCGGCCACGCCAAAGCACACCGCGTCGCGGACCGCGGGATGGGACATGAGCACCTGCTCGATCTCGGCAGGGGCGATGTTCTCCCCGCCGCGGATGATCATTTCCTTGATGCGCCCCTCGAGGAAGAGGTACCCGTCCCGCAGCACGCCGCGGTCACCAGTGCGGAACCACTCGCCGAAGAACGCCTCGGCCGTTGCTGCCGGGTTGTTCACATAGCCGGACATGACGCCGGGACCGCGGATCACCACCTCCCCTGGGCTGCCGTCCGGCCGGAACGTGCCCGACTGGTCGGCGATCCGGATCTGCGTGCCGGTTGGCACCCCGACCGAGCTGGGCAGCCTGATCCCTGGCGGCAGTGGGTTGGAGGACAGCTGGTGGCTCGCCTCGGTCATCCCGTAGGCCTGCAGGATCGGCACCCCGTACGCCCGCTCGGCCCGCGCGGCCAGCGCTGGTGAGAGCGCCGAGCTGCACGAGCGCGCGAACCGCAGGGTCTGCGGCGGTCCGGCCTCGTCCGCCTTGTCCAGGATCATCTGATGCAACGTAGGTCCGGCCGATAGCCAGGTGGCACCGTGTGCGCGAGCCTGCGGCCAGAAGCGCTGCGGGGTGAACCTGCGCGGGGTGACGACCGCGCCGCCCGTGCTGAGCGCCGCGAAGGCGGAGGCGACCAGGCCATGAATGTGGAACAGCGGCATCACGCAGAACGAGACGTCTGCTGGGCCGAGCCGGTAGTGCGCGGCGATCGTCCGAGTCGAGGCCATCAGGTTCCGCTGCCGCAGCGGGACCTGCTTCGGCCTGCTCGTCGTGCCGCTGGTGTGCAGCACGACAGCCACGTCGTCCGGCCCGCCCTGCTCGAACGCGTGCTGCGACACGGTTGGCTGGCCGGAACCGGACAGTTCGGGCGGCCCGTCGTCCGCCGCCTCGACGGCGAGCACGGTCGTGTCGGTGGCCGCGGCGGCATCGCTGGCGGCGGCGGACCCGCTGGCCGGGATCAGCAGCAGCCTTGGAGCGATGTCGCCGAGGAAGAAGCCGAACTCGGCCTGGGTGTAGGCGGGGTTCAGCGGGGCCGCGGCGGCACCCAGCAGGACCACCGCCAGCAGAAGCAGGACCGTGTCCGGGCCGTTCGGCAGGGCCAGCGCGACGCGGTCGCCACGCCGCACGCCCAGCGCAGCCAGCCGCTGTCCCAGCGCCTCGATCCGGTCCGCGACCTGCGCATGCGTGAGCACCTGGCCGGTCTCGGGAACGATCAGCGCCGGACCAGCTGGTTCCCCGCAGTCGAGCAGGGCGGCGATCGACTCGCCGACCTCGTTCGTCATCGAATGGCCTCCCGAATCCCGGCCTGATTGTCCCGCTGCCGCTAGTCTGCCGCACCGCCCGGCCCGCGAAGCAGAAGCGTGAGCGCAACGATCCGTTCTTAACGGAACGGGGTTGCACCAGCCAGCCCGTGCTCGGCTGGGCCGCGGCCGCGTGTCACTGTTGCCACCCGACGCCAGCCCCCTGCTGTGGTACGCGGCTGGGAATCCCTCCCCTTGGCTTCGCCAGCGCCGTCTGCAATCCTTCGCGTCGAGCCGGTCGCGCGCGACATGTGCGGCCGATGTTGCATATCGGGGGCGACAATGCCAGTGCCTGTGCCAGTGAAGCGGGCCATGCCGGTGATGGCGGTGGCCTTTGGTGTGGCGCTGCTGCTGCCCGGCTCGGCGGGCGCCGCCGTTGCACTCCAGACTGGCTCCGCCGCCCCCGCTGGCGCTGCACGCCCGGCAACGCACCCTGCTGC
>JASHSO010000147.1 GCA_030038715.1 Streptosporangiaceae bacterium | reverse complement strand
GTCGCCCGCTCCAACAGCGGGTCGTCGACATCGGTGACGTTCTGCACGTAGCTGACCCGCTTGCCGGCGTCGCGCCACGCGCGAACGAGGAGGTCCCAGGCGACGTAGGTGGCGGCATGGCCGATGTGAGTCGCGTCGTAGGGAGTGATGCCGCAGGCGTACAGGCTCGCCGCAGGGCCCGGCGCAGCGACCGCCGGCGCAGCACTCGAGGTGTCCCAGACTGATGCCGGCGGAGCACCGCCGGGCAGCTCAGGCACGACAGCGGCGGGCCAGGAGTCCATGAGCGCCAGATTATCGCTGCACGGGCGCCGACCCGGTCGTCGGTCACGGTGCCCGTGACGCCGGCCAGCCCGGGCGTCAGCGCTGCCCGGCGAGCTCGAACGAGTGGGCCAAGCCGAGGAGTCGTGGCTCGCTCCAGGCTGGGCCGATGAAGGACAGGCCTACCGGCAGGCCGCAGACTGTCCCAGCGGGCACGGTGATGGACGGGTAGCCGGCCACGGCCGCCGGGCTAGAGCTGGCCCACGAATGGTAATCGCCGAGGACGTGGTCGATCAGCCACGCGGGGTGCCCGGTCAGCGCGATCACCGCATCAAGCCTGTTGTCGGTGAGCACCGAGTCAAGCGCGGCACGGGCCAGCCGATTAGCCGCGGCGCGGTGTTCGCGGTATCCCGGATCGGCCAGGTCGCCGCCTGTCGCATTGGCGGCCTCGAACAGTTCCTGGCCGAAGTGCTCCAGGATGGTGGTCCCGTTCCCGGCATTAAATGCGATCAGCCCGGCAAGATCAGCCGGATGGTCTCCCGCCAGACCGGACAGGTAGGCGTTGATGTCGTGCTTGAACTCGACCGTCAGCGCGGCGAACTCCGGCTCGTTGATCTTGTCCGCGTCCGGTAGCTGGACCGGGTCCACGAGCTGTGCGCCCTGCCTTCCCAGCCGCTCGACAGCGGACTCGAGCACGGCGGCGGTGGCCGCGTTCGCCTGCTGCGAGGCCTCGCGCCAGACGCCCAGCCTGGCGCCCTCCAGAGCGGTCGGCTCGAGGAAGGCCGGGTAGTCAGCGACATGGCCGGCCGCCGCCTGCGTCGCCGGGTCGGCCGGGTCGACCCCAGCCAGGGCAGTTAGCAGCATCGCAGCATCGGCGACCGTGCGCGTCATCGGGCCTGCGGTGTCCTGTGCCGCCGAGATCGGCACGACTCCGGTCCGGCTGACCAGGCCGAGCGTCGGCTTGATCCCCACCACGCCGCACGCCGCGGCCGGCGACACGATCGACCCGTCAGTCTCGGTGCCGACGGCGAGCGGAGCCAGCCCGGCCGCGATCGCGACCGCGGACCCCGAACTGGAGCCTGACGGGCTGCGGCCCGCCCCGTGCGGGTTGACCGCCTGGCCACCCAGCGTGCTCAGCCCGCTGCTCGACGGCCGAGACCGGAAGTTAGCCCATTCGGAAAGATTCGCCTTTCCGAGAATGACTGCACCGGCCGCCCGCAGCCGGGATACCAGAAATGCGTCCTCTGCCGCGGCGAATTCGAGGGCCGGCGATCCTGCGGTGGCTGGCAGCAATTCAGCCGCGATGTTGTCCTTGATCAGTACCGGGATCCCGTCGAGCTGCCCGCGAGTCGCGCCGGCCGCGCGCCGGGTATCGCTGGCCGCTGCCTCGGCGACCGCTTGCGGACTGACGGTGATCACCGCGTGCAAGCTGGGATTAAGGCGCTCGACTCGGTGGAGGTAAAAGGCGGTCAGATCGGCGGCGGTCAGCCTTCCGCCGGTCAGCTCGCTGGCAAGCCGGGCGACGCTTACTCCGCCGGCCGCTATGCCGGTGCCGTCGATGGTCTGCGCCAGTGATTCGCTCAGCGACATAGTGGACACAATACGGGGTGTTGACGATTCGCTACCGGGGGGAAATATACATGCATTCGTCATCACATTCCCGAGTCCGCGGATTGCTGCTTCCCGGCACTGCCATGCTGGCCGTAGCGGCACTAGCCGCGGGGTGCTCCAGCGGCTCCACCACGAGCAAGCCGACCAGCTCGGCCAGCTCGACACTCGCGTTGCAATCTGACTACGAGCTGGTCGTGCGCGACGTATTGCCGTCGGTGGTGCAGATCTCTACCGATGGTTCGACTGGTTCCGGCATCGTCTATGACACCAAGGGCGACATCGTGACGAACAATCACGTCGTCGGGAAGGCCACCACGGTAGACGTGCGGCCCGCGACTGGGACCACCGTGCTGACCGGCAAGGTAATAGGCACGTTCCCTCCTGACGACCTCGCGGTCGTGCGAGTGACCAGTGATGCTTCCGAGCTGAAGCCGGCCAAGTTCGCCAATTCCAGCGAGGTCCAGATTGGCGAGATCGTCCTAGCCATGGGAAATCCCCTTGGCTTCACCGACAGTGTCACGCAGGGCATAGTTTCGGCGACGGGGCGGACCGTCGGTGAAGGCGGCTCAGCCGTGCTCACCGATGCGATCCAGACCAGCGCGGCCATCAACCCGGGAAACAGCGGCGGTGCTCTGGTCAACCTCGACGACCAGGTGATCGGCGTTCCTACTCTGGCCGCGAGGCTGCCGGATGAGAGCGGCGGCCTCGCAGCAGGGATCGGCTTCGCTATTCCTAGCAACACGGTGAAGAGCATCGCCAGCCAGCTGATTGAGACCGGGAGGGTAACCAACTCTGGCCGGGCTTCCTTGGACATCACGGCCGACACTGTCGCGAACGGCCAGGGCATGCCGGTCGGGGTCGGCGTCGCCGCGGTAACCTCCGGCGGCTCGGCGGAGACGGCCGGGATCCGGCCAGGCGACATCATCATCGGCTTCGACGGGGCCGACACGCCGACTCTGGGCGCACTCGAGGGCATGCTCGCCGAACTCAAGCCCGGCGCGAAGGCTGACGTGCGCTTCGTCCGCAACGGATCGACGAAGACCGTCACGGCGAAGCTGGGGACGCTAACCGGCTAACTGCGTCCGAACCGCCGCAGCGGTCCGGCGAGGGCAGACTGCCGGGTGGCCGACTGCTGCCCCTAGACTGCGGCGAGTGACGATGCGGATAGGCAGCCTGTCAGCGGTGCCGGCGCTCGATCGGCCCGACCTGCTCGCAACGCCGGTGGCCGCGGCGCTGGCCGGGCTGGCCGGCAAGATCCCGGTTGACCAGGTAGGCATTGCCGAGATCGACGCAGCACTGGCCGATACCGCGGCGTTCTGCGAGCGCTATGCCGTCCTCCCCGGCGAGTCGGCCAACTGCGTCGTGGTGGCCGGTCGCCGGGAGGGCGAGACCAGGTATGCCGCGTGCATGGTGCTTGCCACCACCCGCGCGGACGTCAACGGCCTGGTCAGACGCGAGCTTGGGGTACGCAAAGCGAGCTTCGCCGCGGTCGACACCGCGGTGGCGTTGACCGGGATGGAGTACGGCGGGATCACCCCGATTGGGCTGCCGGCTGACTGGCCCGTCTATGTCGATGCCGCGGTGGCCGAGACCGGGCGGGTCGTGATCGGCAGTGGTGTGCGCCGCTCGAAGCTGACCCTGCCGGGCGCCGCGCTAGCCTGTCTGCCCGGAGCCGTCGTGCTCCAGGGACTCGGCCGGGAAGCCTAGGGCAGCCAGGACACCTTGCCGACAAGCGCGGCATATCCGACAAACGTCACCGCGTCGATCAGTGTGTGCGCGACGATCATCGGCGTTACCCGTCCCCACCGCCGGTACAGAACGCCAAAGATGATGCCCATGGCCGCGTTCCCGATGAAGGCACCGAAGCCCTGGTAGAGATGGTAGGAACCGCGTAGCACGGCGGCCGCGACGATGGCCACCCACGGCGTCCAGCCGAGCTGGTCAAGCCGACGCAGCAGGTAGCCGATGACCAGGATCTCTTCGAGAATCCCGTCGTGGGCGGCACTAAGGAGCAGCACCGGGATACGCCACCACACGTTGGGCAGCGACTCCGGCACGATCGTCAGGCTCATCCCGAGGTGGAAGGCGGCCAGATACAGGCCAAGCCCCGCTCCGCCGATGACGGCTGCCAGCACTGCGCCCCGCAGCAGGTCGCGGCCCGGCTGGCTGGCGTCGAGGCCCATGACCGACGGCGGCTCGCCGGAGCGAGCCATCAGGTACAGCACGAGCGCGACGGGAGCGAGCGCCTCGGCGATGCTCACTAGCTGCAGGACCAGGTCCAGCCCGCTATTCGTCGCCAGCGGACCAACCAGCAGGGCCTGCTGGCTGCTCAGTGCCTGCCTGGACAACAGCGACCCGATGAGGCTGAGCAGGGCGTTGAGGCCGCTGGCGCCGAGCGAGACAGCGAAGACCACGAAGATCTCCCAGCGCAGGTACCGGGGAGACGGCAGGGTCAGGGTTGTCTGCTCTTCGACCTTGGCATCGTCGCCGACTGCCATTCCAGGACTCTAACCCGTGAGTCTGCCCGGGACGGAGCGCGGTGAGCCGAACACTGTTGCTGTGCCCGCATTAGGGCAGCAAGGCGGTGAGCCGCTGCCAGGCCAGGTCGGTGCCCGAGGCTAGGCAGCCGTCCACGACCGCGTCGGTGCCCAGCGCGCTGACCCGAACCTCGGGCATGACCGGGGCGAGCTTGCGGAGATGCTCGGTGACCGCGGCCGCGAAGCCTGGAGCCTGCCCGATACCGCCGCCCAGCACGACAAGCTCGGGGTCGATCACCGTGACGATCGCGCATACCGCCCTGGCGACCAGTTCCGCTTCGTCAGCGACCACGGCCGCGGCGCGCTCGTCCCCGGCTTGCGCGGCCGCGAAGACCCGCCGGGCTGAGACCGAGCCCCGCAGGCCGACCCTGCGCGCGGCCCGGACTACCGCGGCGGCCGAGCCCGCGGCCTCCAGCATGCCCCTTCGGCGCGCGTCCTCAGGGTCTGATCCCTGGCCAGCAGATATCGGCATGTAGGCGATCTCGCCGGCGACGCCATGCACGCCTCGGTGCAAGTTGCCGTCGATCATCAGCCCCATGC
>JASHSO010000146.1 GCA_030038715.1 Streptosporangiaceae bacterium | reverse complement strand
CGCCTCGACGAACCTGGTCATCGAGCTGGGCGTGATCCTGGCGCTGCTGATGGGCTGGCAGTTCACCGTCGCCGAATTCGTCGGCGGGCCGGTCATGATTGCGGCGCTGGCTGTGTTGTTCCGCCTGTTCCTGCGCGCGGACCTGCTGCGCCGGGCACGCTCCCAGGCCGATCGCGGGCTGGCCGGCTCGATGGAGGGCCACGCCGCGATGGACATGTCTATCCAGCAACCGGGATCGTTCGCTCGCCGCCTGTTCTCGGGCGACGGACTTACCTCGGTCAGTCACATATTCGTCATGGAGTGGTCAGCGATCATCCGGGACCTGGTCGGTGGACTGCTGATCGCCGGAGCCATCGCGGCCTGGGTGCCGGACAGCTTCTGGCGGTCGTTCTTCTTCGCCGGCCACCCGCTCGCCGCCAAGCTCTGGGGACCCCTGATCGGCCCGGCGGTCGCCGTGATCTCGTTCGTCTGCTCGATCGGGAACGTGCCGCTGGCCGTGGTGCTGTGGAAGGGCGGCATCAGCTTCGGCGGCGTCGTCGCCTTCATCTTTGCCGACCTGATAATCGCCCCTATTCTCAACATCTACCGCAAGTACTACGGCCCCCGCATGGCAGCCTTCCTGCTCGGCACCTGCTACGCCGCCATGGCAGCCGCCGGATACGTCGTCGAGCTCGTCTTCGGCGGCCTGGGCCTGATTCCGGCGCGGGCCAGCGCTCAGATACCGCACCAGGGCATCTCCGACGACTACACCACTTGGCTGAACATCGCCTTCCTGCTGCTCGCAGCCGTGCTGGTGGCCAGGTTCGTGCGCACAGGCGGGGCCGCGATGCTGCGGATGATGGGTGGCCCTGCCGAGCCTGCCCGCCATTGCCCCGAGTAGGTACGGTTGGGCGTGCGGAAGGCTGCGGCACGCGGCCGCCATCCGTGCTTGCCGGGGCTCCAAGCGGCCCGGGAGGGCGATCCCCGGCTCGCCCCGTTCCCCTTCCGATTAGGAGGCTCAGCGATGACATCGGCGACCTACAAGGTCACGGGGATGACGTGCGAGCACTGCGTGCGCGCGGTGACCGGGGAACTAACGGCCCTGGCCGGCGTCAGCGACGTCATTGTCGACCTGGTCCCCGGCGGCCTGTCAGCCGTCACCGTCACCAGCGACGGGCCCCTCAGCGCCACCGAGGTCACGGCCGCGCTGGATGAGGCCGGCGACTACCGGCTCGCGGCCAGCTGAACCGCCAGGTCCCGCCAGACCATGATCACGAAGACCTGCGGTACGCGGGACGACCGCGATCTTACGTACTGACGCTGGGCGCTGGTGCCGTACGGCGGCCTAATTTCCACCAGAAGTGCTGGAAGATTGGGCTATGGACGCTGGTCAGCTTCTTGCACCCGAGGACAGGAGGCCGCTCGGCCGCCCAGACTAGGCCTGGCGCAGCAACTCGGCCAGCACGGCTGCCTGGCTGAGCCGGAGGTCCCTGGTGGCGGTCAGCAGAGTCACCGGCCCCAGCTCGGCGCGAGCGCGGATCCGTTCCAGGGCCTGCCGCGGACCTGGGGCGGCCAGTTCGGCGGTGTACCGCTGGCGGAACTCCGCAAACTTCGCCGGATCGTGCCGGTACCACGTCCGCAGTCCAGCAGATGGCGCGACATCCTTCGCCCACTCGTCAAGCCGCGCCGCATCCTTGCGAAGTCCGCGCGGCCATATCCGGTCCACCAGCACGCGAGCTCCGTCGTCCGCAGACGGTTCCTGGTAGACGCGCTGGACCCGCACGTCGGTGCTCACGCGCCTCCTTGCCCGTCCCGTTGCCGCACGCCGGACAATTTGCCCTATCAATGACAGTTAAAACACTCCCGCGGAGCCCAGTTTGCGCGTGTCGGGCGAAAGATACGCAATGATGGCACAGCGCACACAGACGGCGACCGAGAGGCGGACAGGTGACGAGGACGGTCCTCAGCGGCGGGCAGGTCTTTGACGGCACGGGCAGCCCGATGGCTGCAGCCGACGTGGCGATATCGGATGGCCGGATAGCCGACGTAGGGATCGGGCTGGACGGCGACGAGCACGTCGACGTGTCCGGGCTTACCCTGCTGCCCGGCTTCTTCGACTGCCACGTACACGTCATGGTTTCCGGGATCGACCTGGTGCGACGGCTGCAACGCCCGTTCTCTTACCAGTTCTTTCAGGCGGCCCGCAACCTGTCGGCAACGCTCGACAGCGGCATCACGACGGTGCGCGACGCGGGCGGCGCCGACCTCGGCGTGCAGCGCGCCGTTGACGACGGCCTCATCGACGGGCCGCGGATGCAGATCGCGATCAGCGCGCTGAGCCAGACCGGCGGCCACGGTGACGGCTGGCTGCCATCGGGGATAACGACATTCCTGATGTCGCCCCATCCGGGCCGTCCCGCAGGGCTCGTCGACGGGCCGGAAGAGATGCGCAAGCGAGTGCGCGAGATCATCCGCGCTGGCGCGAACGTCATCAAGGTGCACACGTCAGGCGGCGTGCTGTCGCCGCGAGACAGCCCCAAGCATGCCCAGTTTCGGCCGGACGAACTGGCCGCGCTGATGGCCGAAGCGAGCGCGGCGGGCCTGCCGGTGATGGCACATGCCCAGGCGACCGACGGCATCAAGAACGCGGTACGGGCCGGCGTGCGGTCTGTCGAGCATGGGATCTACCTGGACGACGAGGCCATCGACATGATGCTGAGTGCGGGGACCTGGCTGGTTCCCACGCTCGTGGCCCCGCACGCCGTCCTCGCCGCAGCGAACGCGGGAAGTCAACTTCCCGAAGGGGTGCTGGCTAAGGCTCAGGAGGTCATGGCCGCGCATGCCGACGCGTTCGCGCGCGCGGTCGCGGCCGGCGTCAAGATCGCCATGGGCACTGACAGCGGTGTCGGGCCGCACGGCAGCAACCTCGACGAGTTGCCCCTGATGGCCGCCGGCGGGATGACGCCTGGTCAGGTTCTGACGGCCACGACCAGGTCGGCGGCCGAGCTGCTGCGGGTAGCGGACGACACGGGCACGATCATGCCCGGCAAGCGAGCGGACATCGTCGTCCTGGCAGGCGACCCGTTCGAGCTGGCAACCCTCAAAGACAACATTCGTGCCGTCTACCTGGGCGGCCGGAGAGTCCGCGGCTGAGATCCTCCGGCTGGCCGGCACCGGCGGGCGGCCGGCGCGGTTGCCCTCGCGGTGGTTGTCAGGGCAGGCTGAGTGAGATTGGAACGGGCTGGAGCCGCCACTGCCGGACCGAAGGGCCGCGCCCATGAAACTGCCTCCCTTTGGCTACGAGGCACCCAAGACCACTTCCGAGGCTGTGGAGCTGCTGGCTGAATACCTTGACCAGGCGAGCGTGCTCGCCGGCGGCAAGAGTCTCGTCCCGCTGCTGGCGTTGCGGCTGGCCCGCCCCGCGGTGCTGATCGATATCAACGGGATAAGAGAGCTATCCGGGGTGTCGGTCACCGACGGCCAGGCGGTAATCGGGGCCATGACGCGTGAATACGCCGCCGAGGAGTCGCATGCCGTCGCCGATACGGTGCCGTTGCTGGCGGCTGCCCTGCCGTTGATCGGTCATGAAGCCATCCGCAGCCGCGGCACGATAGGAGGCAGCCTGGCGCACGCCGACCCGGCCGCCGAGCTGCCGGCCGTCGCCCGGGCGCTCGATGCCGAGTTCGTGGTGCGCGGCCAGTCGGGTGAACGGGTTATCCCGGCGGCGGAGTGGTTCGAGGGTTACCTCACGACGTCACGCCGTCCCGACGAGCTCCTGGTGCAGGTGCGGTTCCCGACTGCGCAACCGGGCACGGGAGTTAGCTTCCAGGAGGTCGCCCGGCGCCAGGGTGACTTCGCCATTGTCGGCCTGGCGGTCTCGCTATCGCTTTCGGACGGCGCGATCAGCGATGCCCGGCTGGCGTTCGCCGGCATGTCAGATGTGCCGGTCCGGGCCACCGAGGCCGAGGATCTGCTGGCAGGCGAGCGGCCCTCGGCCGAGCTGTTCGACGAGGCAGCCCGCCGGGCGACCGAGGGCATCGACCCGCCGGCCGACCTGCACGGGTCGTCGGAGTACCGCAAGAAGGTCGGGGCCGCCACGGTGCGCCGCGGCCTGCGAGCGGCCGCGGACAACGCCCAGGAGAGGCAGTGACTGAAGGTGGACATCACCCTGCGGGTCAACGGTACGACGCGCACCGGCTCGCCAGAGGCACGCAAGACGCTGGCGGACTTCCTGCGCGATGACCTCAATCTCACTGGGACCCACGTCGGCTGCGAGCACGGAGTCTGCGGTGCGTGCACCGTTGTCCTCGACGGCCGGCCGGTGCGCTCGTGCCTGATACTGGCGGTCCAGGCTGCGGGCAGCGAGGTGACGACGATCGAGGGGCTGGCGCCCGACGGTGTCCTGGGCACACTGCAGCAGGCGATGTGGGACTCGCACAGCTTCCAGTGCGGCTTCTGCACGCCCGGTTTCGTCATGCAGGCCACCACGTTCCTCCGCGCCCATCCAGACGCCGACGAGCAGCAGATCCGCGCGGCGCTGTCCGGCAACATCTGCCGGTGTACGGGCTATCAGAGCATCATCGACGGCGTCCTGCTAGCCGCCGAGCGAGCACGGCTGGGCTGAGCGAGGGAGCGATCATGGCAGCAGGGTTTGTGGCCGAGCGATACACCGGCGCCAGCATCAGGCGTTCGGAGGACCCGCGCATCCTCACTGGCGCAGGTCGGTATGTCGACGACATCAAGCTGCCTGGCATGCTGCACGCCGCGTTCGTGCGCTCGCCGCTGGCGCACGCTCGGGTGCTGTCGGTGGACGTCTCGGCCGCGCGAGCGCTGCCCGGAGTCGTCGCGGCATTCACCGGAGCGGAACTGGAAGCGATGACGGTCCCCGGACCTGACGCGCTCTCGGCTCTGCTGGGCAGCGGCGGGCCAACCCCGGAGTTCACTTTGCTTGCGACGGACAAGGTGCGTTTCGTCGGCGACCCCGTGGCGGTCGTCGTCGCCGCGAGCCGTTACCTGGCCGAGGACGGGTGTGAGCTGGTGGAGGTCGAGTATGACGACCTGCCGCCTGTCGTGGATGCGTCCTTCGCGCTCGACCCCGCCAGCCCGCCGCTGTTTGCCAACCTGGGAAACAACGTCGCTCGCCCGAGCTCGCGCAAAGAATTCGGCGACGTCGCAGCCACCTTCGCTGACGCTGACCGAGTCCTGAACTTCCGCATCGCCGTGCATCGCCACCAGAACGTGCCCATGGAAGGGCGCGGCTGTGTCGCCAGCTACCACGCCGGCACCGGTGTCATGACGGTCTACGCGGCAACGCAGAGCGTTCACGTCAGCAGGATCGCCGTCGCCATGCGCCTCGGCATGGAGCACGATAAGGTGCGCGTCCTGGCCGGCGACGTCGGTGGCTCGTTCGGGCTGAAGATCGGCGCGTCACGGGAAGAGCTCGCAGTTGCCGCTGCCTCGCGCGCTGTCGGCCAGCCCGTCAAGTGGGTCGAGGACCGCGGCGAGAACCTCGCCGCATCGGGACAGGCGCGCGAGGAGAGCTTCGACGTCCGGGCTGCCGTCAGCAGCGACGGCGACCTGCTCGGGCTGGACGTGAAGGTGGTCATCGACACCGGCGCCTACCCGGGCATGGGCACGATGGTCCCGGACATCATGGAGGCGATGCTGCCGGGGCCCTACAAGCTGACGGCCCTGGGTTTCGAGTCCACCGCGGCGATCACCAACAAGGCTTCGTACGTGGCCTATCGCGGGCCGTGGGCGTCCGAGACGTTCGTGCGGGAGCGCGTCCTCGACCTCATCGCGCGGGAACTGGGCCTGGATCCGGTCGAGATCCGGCTGCGCAACGTAGCCCCGCGCACCGACCCGCCGGCCATGATGATCACCGGGCGCCCGCTGGTCGGCGTCACCACCAGGGAGTCGCTCGAACGTGTCGCCGAGCTTGTTGACCTCCCGGCGTTCCGGCGCCGGCAGGTCGCAGCCAGGGCCGACGGCCGTTACCTCGGAGTCGGCGTGGCAACGTTCATCGAGGCTGCTCCTGGACCGCGCTCGCCTGATGGCCCGAGCGGCCCGATGGGCATGGAGTCCATGCGTCTGCGGCTCGAGGAGGACGGAATCGTCGCGCTGTTCACCGGCCAGATGCCGCACGGCCAGAGCCACCAGACCACCCTCGCCCAGATCGCTGCCGACGAGTTCGGCGTGCCCTTCGAGC
>JASHSO010000013.1 GCA_030038715.1 Streptosporangiaceae bacterium | reverse complement strand
CACGGGTGATCGCCTGCCTGATCCACCACGTCGCGTAGGTGGAGAACTTGTAGCCCTTGGTGTAGTCGAACTTCTCCACCGCGCGGATCAGGCCAAGGTTGCCCTCCTGGATCAGGTCCAGGAACAGCATTCCCCGCCCGGTGTAGCGCTTGGCCAGCGACACCACCAACCGCAGGTTTGCCTCCAGCAGATGGTTCTTAGCCCGCCTGCCGTCATCAGCGATCCACTCCAGGTCAAGCCGGGTCTCCGAGCGCAGCGAGTCCCGGCTGTCAGCCAGCTTCTCCTCGGCGAACAGCCCGGCCTCGATCCGCTTGGCTAGCTCGACCTCCTGCTCGGCGTTGAGCAGCGGGACCTTGCCGATCTGCTTGAGGTAGTCCTTGACCGGGTCGGAGGTAGCCCCGGCGACCGCAACCTGGGCGGCTGGCAGGTCCTCGTCGTCCTCGCCGTAGACGAAGGCTTCGTCGTCACTTTCCTCGCCGCCTTCCTCGCCTGTCTCAGCGCGAGTCCCCGCTGCCGCGTCCTCACCTCCCGAGGCCGGCTCGGATTCGTCGGCACTGTCCGCCGCGGGCTCGCTGATGTCGGTCAGGTCCGAGTCGCCGACCAAGCCGAGTTCGTCCTCCGACTCTGCGGCGTCCCCGTCCAGGTTCTCCAGTTCCTCGAGTTCGGCCTCGACGTCCAAGAAGGCAACGTCGGCTAGGTCGGGGTCGGCCTCCAGCTCGGCTACATCGGCCAGGTCCGGATCGGCCTCAAGCTCGGCTGTGTCGGCGAGTTCCGGGTCTTGGTCGGCCTGGGCCGCCAGGTGCGGGTCTGCCGTCATGTCGATGCTCCCGTAGTCACGATGGTCTTTCCTGTCCGACAGCTCACTCGATGACTGCTTGGCCGTGGTCTTCGTGCCCTGCCTGGCATTCTGGCTTCCCGAGCTGGCCTGCCGCTTCCCGGTTGCCGGCTCTTCCTTCTTGCCCGCCCGCGGACCGGTTCCGTTCTGGCCGCCCGCCTCGCGCCTGGCCGAGGACCTGCTCTCGCGGGCCGGCCGCCTGGCGGCAGGTACCGCCTGGCCGCCCGCCGTCCCCTCAGCCGGGACCAGGGCTACCGCCTGGTCAGCCGTGCGGGGACCGCGACCGCTGGACTTGCCGCGGGTCTGCTGTGGTACGCGTGCGCCCTGTGTCGACGACCGAGACTGCCGCCGCGCTGCCGAGCCTGCAGCGCCTGCCACCGCGGTCACCCCTTCCCTCGCTGCGCCGCGGCCCGCCTGACCGCGCCCAGCGTCCGGCTGTTCGAACTAGCAGGTGACACTGCCACCCCTCCGGTGAACCTCTTGGCGAGCAACGGAGCCTACCGCGCGAATCCCGCTTCCTGCGCCATCCCAGAAGCCGCGAACCCGGCGCGGGAGAGCACATCTGGCGCGAGGCCCTCTCCCGTCAACCACCATAGGCGGAGCGAACGGGTAGGTCGTACCGCTGCGCTGCGGCAGCGGAGTCGCTCGCCGGCTGAGAGCACAACCTTGGGATTGGTACCCGCATTCCTCATGTCCTCCCCCTTCTCGACGATCTGGCCCCGCGGGTACGGCCTGGCCCGGCTGACGTCATGGCTAGAGCGTGGATAACGAGGACGGTAACGTCATCATCCTGTTCATATCCGGTCAGCATCTGCTCGACGAGGTAGCTCAGCAGCTGCTCGGGGTCTTGCGCCACCGCCGCCGGAGCGGCCGCGGCGACCGATACCAGCTCCTCAAGGCCTGCATCCAGGCCACGCTTCCGGTTCTCCACCAGCCCATCGGAGTACAGCACCGCGGTGCCGCCCGGGGGCAGCGTGAATGCGTACTGCTGCCGCGGGCTTGCCCAGCCCAGCGGGGTTCCGGCCTCGGTCTCATCCAGCCGCGGCGGACCGTCGGCGGACAGCAGCAGTGGCGGCAGGTGGCCCGCATTGCCGGCCATGCCATCGCCGGTGTGCGGGTCTACCACCAGGTAGGCCACCGTGGTGACCTGCTCCTCGTGCTCCGTGGCCAGGAACAGCCTGTCCAGGCCTGCCAGCACCGCGGCCGGCCGCGGATCGGTCAGCGCCAGCGCCCGGAGGGCGTTGCGCACCCGGCCCATGCCGGCTGCCGCGGTGAGTCCCTTGCCCATCACATCCCCCGCCGCCACGGCCAGCCGCCCGTCGGGCAACCGGAACGCGTCGTACCAGTCGCCACCGATCTCCATGTTCCTGGTGACGGGGAGGCACTTGGCTTCCAGGTAGATGCCGGGGACGAACGGCAGCTGGTCTGGCAGCAAGCTGCGCTGAAGGGTTTCCGCAGTGGTGTGCTCTCGCTCGTAGAGCGTGGCCCGCTCCAGCGCGAGTGCGCACTGACCTGCCAGTGCCTCCAGGAAGACCCGCTCCTCCTCGGTGATCTGCCGCGGCCGGGTGAAGGAGAACCGGAGTGCGCCAAGCGAGGCACCAGAGGAGAGCAACGGCAGGCCGACCCAGGCCTTCTCATCGCTGTGCCGCAGGAACAGCTCGACGCCCGCGATGCCTTCG
>JASHSO010000145.1 GCA_030038715.1 Streptosporangiaceae bacterium | reverse complement strand
TAAGGCGAGTGCTCTACCGCTGAGCTATGCGCCCGTGGCCGCCATTGCAAGAGGCGGGCCCAAGCGTACCGCTCCCACGCCATCGGCCGTCAGCACGCACGGCGGCAGCCACGCTACGACGAATAGGCACGCAGGATCAGGAACTCAGGTCACGACAACGCGAACGGCGGCCGCTGCCTGCTGGCTCCGAGCACTCGCGACAGCGCAAGCTCGACCTCCTGGGCGAGCTCAGCGTCGATGTTGTCTGCGTACTCCGGGCCGCCCGTCATGCCCAGCCCGGTGACCGGATTCGGCTCTGCTACCGCGCTAGGCTCTGCCGTCGGCTGCCCGACGGCTCCGCAGTCCCGGCACTCGGCTTCGCCGAGTCGGCGGACCAGGTGAACGCTGCCGCAGACCCGGCAGCGATCCAACTCCGACGTCCAGTCGACGGCGGCCTGGCAGCCAGGACAGATGAGGACCTGGCGGTCACCGCGGACTCCGCGACGCCAGTCACTTTCTCCCCGACCGGGGTCGACCTGCCGAGAACCGCACCGATAGCAGGGCATTCAGATAGTTCCGATTCTGCCGGCCACCACACGACACCACCGCGCTAATCCAGCGCGGCTAGCGCCTTCTGGTAGTCAGCGATCTCCCGCGCCTGCGGGATCGGGTTGACCACCTTCCACCGCACGACGCCGTTCTTGTCGATGATGAAGGTGCCGCGCGTCGCGACGCCCAGATTGTCATCGAAGACACCGTAGGCCTTGGCTACCCCGCCGTGGGGCCAAAAGTCCGACAGCATTGTGAAGTTGAAATGCTCGGCGTCTGCCCATGTCCGCAGCGAATAACCGGAATCCACCGATATCGTGATCAGCTCCACATCATCTCGCGACACCTCGGGGAACTCATCCCGCATCGCGCACATCTCACCGGTGCAGACCCCGCTGAATGCCAGCGGGTAAAACACGAGCACGACGTTCTTCTTGCCCCGGAATCCCGAGAGAGTCACCGGGGCGCCGTGCTGGTCCTTCAGCTCGAAGTCTGGCGCCTGGTCGCCGATCTCCACCGCCATGGACTGATCCTCTCAGTGCGGGGTGCTGGATGTGCCGCCGCGAAATGCGGCTAGTCGACAAAGCTGACCTGCTGGGCACGCCAAGACAGGACAGGCGACGATGCGCGACTCGGAGTCGACCGGGCACATCTAGCCGCACCGCACGCGCACTTGCCGAACGGACTCAGTGTGCCATCCCCCAGATGGCGCCGGAGCACCGGATGGGTTACTTCGTTCAGCGACGCGCCTTGGGCGCGACAAGCCTGGTACTCGACCAGTTCCGCCCGGCGCTCACGGTCGACGTCTGGGACAGCCCCGCGGTGGGTGCGGCCTCTCCGATTTCGCTCGGCTCGACGTGACCCTCACGACCGGTCTTGGGCGTGAGCAGCAAGATGTAGCCGCCGTCGGCAAGCGGGGTGAGCGCATCTACCAGGGCATCGACGAGGTCACCATCCCCGTCCCGCCACCAGAGCAAGACCCCGTCAACGACGTCGTCATAATCCTCATCGACGAGCTCGGCACCCTCCAGCGCCACCACTGACTCGCGTAGCTGCTCGTCGCAGTCCTGGTCGTACCCGATCTCCTGCACCACGTGGCCTGGCTTGATGCCAAGCCTCTCGGCCAGGTCACGCTGATCTTGCGCCTGGCCGGCGGTCGCGCTCACTGATCTCCTCCTGATCCTCTCCGCATCACCGGGAAGCCGGCCCGAGATTCTCGGCACATGCCCACTTCCCGTTCCGGCTACACGGCCCGCGTAGTCGCTGCTCCTTGATCGGACAGTTCACACTGGGTCAGCGCGGTGCGCAAGTCACAATTAGCTTGCGGTGCGAATTCCGCCCTGATCGCCCCGGCATCGGGCTACGCAAGCTGGCTGCTCAAGGCTCTATATACGCTCATGAGTAGTGAGTCTGGATTCCCAGCCAGCCAGACCGCCGGACTCAGCTGACCAGTCGGTTACCGCAGGGTAGAGATGCACATCCCGGCCTCGCGTACGAGGATTGGGAGTGAGACCCACTTACAAGGTGGCCGGTGAGAACCGCGTCACATCCAGGCGGGCGCCGACGGGTGCTCGCAGAAGGCGAGGACAGCCCGTGGCCTCCGGACGCCAGCGCTTTTCCATCATCAGCGACGGACTGCCGACTCAGCTGCCGGACATCGACCCGGACGAGACCAGGGAATGGATCGAGTCGTTCGATAACGTCGTCCGGACCCGCGGCCGGACCCGGGCCCGGTATGTCATGCTCAAGCTGCTGGAACGGGCCCGGGAACAGCAGGTCGGCGTGCCCGGCCTGCGCAGCACCGACTACATCAACACGATCCCGCCCGAAGGCGAGCCCTGGTTCCCCGGCGATGAGTACATAGAACGCCGGATCCGCGCCTACATCCGGTGGAACGCGGCCGTTATGGTCTCCCGTGCCAACCGGCCTGGCCTCGGCGTCGGCGGGCACATCGCCACCTATGCGTCTGCAGCGAGCCTGTACGAGGTCGGCTTCAATCATTTCTTCCGCGGCAAGGACCACGGCGAGTCCGGCGACCAGGTGTTCATCCAGGGCCACGCGGCTCCCTGCATCTACGCGCGGGCGTTCCTCGAGGG
>JASHSO010000144.1 GCA_030038715.1 Streptosporangiaceae bacterium | reverse complement strand
TTCCGCGTGTACGGCTTGCGCTCGACCGACTTAACCGCGAACGAGGAATCGGCCAGCCGCCCGGCCAGCGCTCCGGCGGCAGCGCCGTCCAGGTGCAGGACCGCACTGCCGTTGGCGGCCTCCGCTCCGCGGAGCTCGCCGACCGAGTTGAAGTCGCGGCCCTGCGCCACGCGCCGGCCGTCGACGGTCACGAGCGTCGCGCCGAACGACGAGACGTCCGCCGCCGGATCCGGCTTGACGAGCGCGAACTCGGCCTCCAGGTCCCAGTACTGGGCCGGCCGGAACGCGATGCGCTCCCGCTCCCGGTCCACCACCAGGCGGACCGCAACCGACTGGACCCGGCCAGCTGAAAGCTGTGGCATGACCTTCTTCCACAGCACCGGCGAGAGCTCGTAGCCGTATAGCCGGTCGAGTACGCGGCGGGTCTGGTAGGCCTCGACTAGGCCTTGGTCCACGTCTCGGGGCGAGGCAACGGCCTGCGCGATGGCTTCCGGGGTGATCTCGTGGAAAACCATGCGCCTGGCCGGCACCCGCGGCTTGAGCTCTTCCATCAGGTGCCAGGCAATCGCCTCGCCCTCACGGTCCTCGTCTGTGGCTAGGAGCAGTTCGTCGGCGTTCTTCAGAAGCTGCTTGAGCTTGGTGACCTGCTGCTTCTTGTCCGAGTTCACGACGTAGAGCGGGCGGAAGTCGTGGTCGACATCGACGCCGAGGCGGGCCCAGGCCTCCTTACGGTACTTGGCTGGAATCTCCGATGCCTTGTCGGGCATGTCGCGGATGTGGCCGATGCTCGACTCGACCACGTAGCCCCTGCCGAGGAAGCCGGCGATCGTCCGCGCCTTGCGCGGCGACTCGACGATGACCAGCTTCCTGCCACCGTTGCCCGCGGTGCCAGGCCTCTCGGTGCCTTCTTCGGTCCCTGCTACCACTGCATTCCACCCTTTATCTGCAAACGCCCAGGAGGCTACCGCAAGCGAGCCTGGTACAACCCGGCGCTCCGGTCTTTCCCCAGGGAGAGACCGTCGTTCCGGTCTGCACCGGCTAGGATGTCACCCCGTTCCCTCTCCGGAGGGTCTAACTCGCCGTCAGTGTCAGCGTGTTCCCTGAGCGGGCGCTGCATATTCCCTCAAGGCGATTGAACCACTCCGCGCATCGCGCACAATGAGTACTGATGGCGGACTATTCCTACCTGGTGCTTTACCTGCCGCGGGGCATGTCGCGTGACGCGGCCCGGCGGATCCTGACTGACCATGCCGAGTACGGCGGCTGGGAGCTTGCCAAGCTCCGGCTGTACCCCGACGGCAGCCGCAAGGCGACCCTGCGACGACCTATCATCAGGCCGGGCCGACTGTCGATCGGGCTGATGCCCATCCCTGCGGCCGCCTGGTTGCCGCAGCAAACGGGCCCGCCCGGTCTCGCCGGCGGGCCCGTTACGTTCCCCTGATCTGGTGCTGTGCTGCGGCACTGCGCCGCTCCCGGCACGCTAGCTGCGTACCGGGAGCGGGTGGACGACAAGCATCGCCGCGATCCGGCTGCTGATGCTCACCGACGGCGCCGCGTGCCTCGGAGCGCGTCGCCGGTCCCCAGGCCGCAGCCAGTCATCGACGTACGGTTTGACTAGCCGCCGCCTAGTGCGGAAGCCGGCCCAGCCGTAGCCCGGCGCGGCACGGTCGGCCGGCTCGGGCAAGTGCGCAGGCACGACCATCTCAGCGGCTTCCAGGGCAAGCGGGTTCCGGCCTGAGTTCCGGTAGATGTCCGGGAGCGTCGCCCCGGCCACGAAGTCCAAGTGAGCGACGTCGATCCGCTGTCGACGCCACCGGGCGAGTCTGCGGCGTGCCACCACGAACAGCCCGTGGTGCGGTGCCATGATGAGCAGGAAGCACAGGCCGGACAGCAGTGCTCCGACGGCGAAGCCATCGACAGTGCTATGCGTGATGCCGGGGACGATGCTCATGGCGAGACCTGATGCCATAGCGACTTGCTTCGCCGCGAGAGCTGCCCATGCGCTCATTGAACCGTTCCTTCTTCCGTTGTAGTCGGGCTATTTGCTTCTGTCGTTCGGCAAGCGCTGCGCTGTTGCTCGGTTACTGAGCGTTAGCTACTGTGCGCCGCCTCAGCCTTGACGACGATCAGCGATCGGCGCCTGCGTGCTGTCTGGGACTACCGGCTCCGTCAGCTAGGCGACTGTCGCGGCCATCGCATGGCCGCGATGACGGTGGCCACGGCGCAGCGTGCCAGTACGGCAACCTCGTTCGCCGTGGCCACCAGAGCGGGCATGTGCCCGCGGCCGGCCGAGAGGATCACATGACCCGGTAAATGGACCCGCGCGCTGCGGACCGCGGCGCCGTGCCGCCGTCGGCCAGCGCCGCTGCGGGCCGGCATTCCCGGGCACTGACCCCGTTCCGGCAACACAGGCGATCCTCCTTAGTCGGCCGGCTGGCGCTGGCCAGAGGGAGGCGTCCCTATGACCGGCCAGGTGCGAGGCCATCGACCGAAGCGCCATCGAAAGGGGGGTTCGCGCTCCGGCGATGCCATTCCCGCACAGCCAGTCACGATATCACTACTCAACGTGCATGGGTCGATAAACGGGACTACACCCGCCTCCGGCGGAATCTCCCGTCGGCCATTGGGCCCGGCCAGTGAGGCTGACCTGGCATAACGGCTAACAAAGATCGAGAAAATTGTCTAGCACCCGGACGCCAAACCGCAGTGCCTCGACCGGCACGCGCTCGTCGACGCCATGGAACATGCCTGCGAAGTCCAGTTCGGGTGGCAACCGCAGCGGCGTGAAACCGAAGCAGCGGATGCCCAGCCGCGAGAAGGACTTGGCATCCGTTCCGCCCGACAGGCAATAGGGCACCATGTGACCGTGCGGATCCTCGGCCAGCAGCGCCGCGGTCATCGCAGCCACCAGGTTGCCGTCGAAGCTGGTTTCCACGGCGACGTCGTGGTGCACGAACTCCCGCCGGACGCCCGGGCCGATCAGGGCATCCACTTCGCCGAAGAACTCCTCCTCGTGGCCGGGCAGGAACCGGCCGTCGACTTC
>JASHSO010000143.1 GCA_030038715.1 Streptosporangiaceae bacterium | reverse complement strand
TGGCTGCCGACGCCGACGGCAACCGGCTTGGCCGAGGCGGCGGCAGTTACGACAGGGTACTGGCCAGGGTCGGCACAGCCGTCCTGACAATCGCACTGCTGTATGACGGCGAAATGCTGGAGCGGCTTCCCGTAGGGCCGTACGACCAGCGTGTTCGGGCCGTGGCTCAGCCCGCCGAAGGAATCATCAGGTTCCGCTGACTGTTGCTAACATTTGGCAGTCGCTGGCGGCGAGTGCTAGAGCCGCATAGGGTGCTAGCCCCGGAGGGTGCCAGCACCGCAGAGGGAGGAAGCGTGCCGACGTACCAGTACGCCTGCACCGAGTGCGCAGACAGGTCCGAGGTCGTGCAGCGGTTTACCGACGAGCCGCTGAAGGTCTGCAGCGTCTGCGGCGGCAAGCTCCGCAAGGTTTTCTCACCGGTCGGCATCGTCTTCAAGGGCTCTGGCTTCTACCGCACCGACAGCCGCAACGGATCCAGTACGGTCCCCGCCGCTTCTAGCGAGTCGAACGGCTCCGCTGCCGACAGCAAGTCGTCGTCCAGTTCAGACAAGACCGGATCCTCGGCAAGTACGGATTCCTCGTCGAGTTCCGGGAGTTCGGCCAGCGGGTCCAGCGGGTCCAGCGGGTCCGGCGGGTCGAAGAGCTCGCAGTCATCCGGCGCCAAGAAGTCTTCGTCTGTCAGCGCCGGGAAGTAGGCCCGGCTTGCGACGGCCCCCGGGCCGCCCAAGGCTCCCTGGCGTGCAGATCCAAGATCTGCCAGCCCGCGAGCTGAGCGGGCAACCGGTACATTGACCGCGTGAGCGACTTGGCTGAGATCGGCGTCATCGGCGGGTCGGGCTTCTACGAGTTCCTCGAAGCGGCCGAGGAAGTGCAAGTTCAGACGCCATTCGGCCCGCCGAGCGAGCACCTGACCATCGGCGATGTCGCCGGCAAGCGGGTTGCGTTCCTGCCCAGGCACGGCAAGGATCACAGGTTCCCGCCGCACAAGATCCCGTATCGGGCGAACCTATGGGCGCTGCGCTCAGTGGGTGTCCGCCAGGTGCTCGCGCCGAGCGCTGTGGGGTCGCTCACTCCGAACTACGGCCCTGGCACGCTTGTGGTTCCTGATCAACTCGTAGACCGGACCACTGGCCGCATCCAGACCTTTTATGAGGAAAGCGCCGCCGTGCACGTCCAGTTCGCCGATCCGTACTGCAGGGTTGGCCGGGCGCGCGTGGCTGGCGCGGCCCGCGCCATCGGCTGGGAGCCAGTCCCGTCCGGCACCCTCGTGGTCATCGACGGGCCGCGGTTCTCCACTCGAGCCGAGTCACGCTGGTATGCGGCGCAAGGCTGGACTCTGATCGGAATGACCGGTCACCCCGAGGCCGTGCTGGCACGCGAGCTTGCGCTGTGCTACACCGCAGTCGCCCTGGTGACTGACACCGACGCTGGCGTCGAGGAAGGCCAGGGCGTCCGACAGGAGGAAGTTTTCAAGGTCTTCGCGGACAGCATCCATCGGCTGCGTGACTTGATCGGCCAGGCGATCGCGAGTCTTCCGTCGGAACGCGCTTGTTCGTGCCCGAACTCCCTTGATGGGCTGCGGCTGCCTGTTGAACTGCCCTGAGCAGTGCTCGCCCTGCGCGGCGTTCCGGCTGGTCGGCTCAGCCCGGCCTGCTGGCTGTCAGTCGAGGTCGCCGTGCTCGATCCGCGCCAGCCTGCGCTCGCGCACCAGCTGGTCGAACGGGTGCTCCTCCGACACGTTGCCCGGGGCCATCGCAGCGAAGATCCCGGTGACATCCCGCATGCTGACTACGCCCAGGAGCTGATGCGATTCAACCACCGGCAGGTGCCGGATCCACCGCGTTGCCATCTCCCGCGCTGCCTCCTGAAGCGGCATGTCGGGAGGCACGGTCAATACCTCCGTGGTCATCGCATCATCCACAGTGGCCTTGTCCGGATCGCTGCCCAGCGCCACGGCCCGCAGCAGGTCGCGTTCGGTGATGATGCCCACGATCTGGCCGTGTTCGGTAACGACCAAGGAGCCCGTCTGCTGGCGCCACATCCGCTCGGCGGCCGACCGCAGCGTGTCCTGCCTCGACTCCGTAACCGCGGCCTGTGTCATGACATCTTGAACCTGCACGGCGGCTCCTCCACAGATAGCTTGCTCAACCTTACGGCCGGGCGTCGGGCCAGGTCCTGGTGACCCGGGACTCGGCGGGAGCTTCAAGGTTGTTGGTAGCGGGCCGTGCCGAGGTCCGCACGGTAGGCTTTAGTCCGGTCCTGACGACGCATGTGTGTCGCACGGGACGCCGTCAGCCCCGATAGCTCAGTGGATAGAGCAACTGCCTCCTAAGCAGTAGGCCGCAGGTTCGAGTCCTGCTCGGGGCGCAGATCAGCAGTTAGGGAGATGTTGTCGTTACTCAGTTCAGAGGCATGTTAACTGCCTGCGAGCAGTCGCTCCTTCCTGAGATCCTGCGGCGGATGCCTCATCGCTCGGTGAGGCTTGATGTCGCTGGATGACGCTCAACGTGACTCGCAGAATGGGGCATATGTTCGATCGTGTGTGCGCTGGGAGCCGAACTGGGAGCCAATCAATTCCCGGCAAGCTCCGGCCCGTCGGCGTCGCAGAAGGCCAAACGGCCGGATCGATTCTGCTCTAGCGTCTGGGTATGCCTGCCCGGAGCCTGCCCACGCCTGAGGACGCGGCCGCCGCCCGCGGGATCCTGCTCGCCGGGCTAGCCACGGATAGCGAGCTGCC
>JASHSO010000142.1 GCA_030038715.1 Streptosporangiaceae bacterium | reverse complement strand
CCACTGGAACAGCTCGGCCAGCTCGCCGACCTCGCCGACCAGCGCCAGCAGCACCGATTTGGGATCGTGGAAGCCGGCCCAGTCCCGCTCGGCGGTGAACTGGCGCATCCGGTCACGCAGCGCCTCAAGGTCAGACACGCTGCCCAGGATGACACGCGCGTCAGCTTGCCGCTAACTGGTCGGCCAGTGCGTGCGAGATGATCAGCGTGCAGAGGAATGTCCCTGACTGAAAAATAGTTGGAGGATAGCTGTATGACTACTCCTCGGCATATATGGCAAATTGCCGGAGCGTGCATACTGGCTTGCCTGCTCGCAGCCTGCGGCTCGAGCGGCACTACCAGCCCGCCGAAGGCGACGCCCACTCCCACACCCGCCGCGACAACGAGTTCTCCGGCGACCTCGGCTGCCTCGGCTACGATCGCCGCGAACTGGGAGAAGTTCTTCGACGCCAAGACGCCGGTGAGCGAGCGAATAAGCCTGCTGCAGGACGGCTCGCAGTTCCCGTCGTCCGCACTCGCGGCCACTGGGCTGGCAGCCGGAGCGTCCGCCAAGGTGCTGTCCGTCTCGAATGTGACGTCCTCTTCGGCTACGGTGACCTACGACATTCTGCTGGACGGGTCCGTGGCGCTGGCGAAGCAGAAGGGGACCGCCGTGTACGAGGACGGGACCTGGAAGGTCGGCGTGGCCAGCTTCTGCGGCCTGCTGACCTTGGAAGCCGGCGGCAGCACATCGAAACTGCCCCCGGTTTGCACGTCCTAGGACGGCGTCAGGTGACGGCGCAGCGGGCGGCGAGATAGCCCCAGTTAGGTGGCGCAGTGGTCAGCTCGGTAGACGTCTCGGAAGGCCAGGCGGCGTCGGCCCGTTACGGCGGCCGCGCGGTGGCGCTTGCCATCCTGTGCACGATTCTGTTCCTGACCTTCCTGGACAACACCATCGTCAGCATCGTGCTCGGCAACGTGCAGAGCCAGCTGCATGCCGGTGTGTCCGCGCTGCAATGGGTTGTCGGGGCGTACGCGCTGACGTTCGCCGGCGCGATGCTGGCCTTCGGCATGGTGGGCGATGAGTTCGGCCGCAAGAAGGTCATGATCATCGGGATCTCGATATTCTGCGCCGGGTCGGTGCTGTCCGCGCTGGCACCTAACCCGGCCGTGCTGATCGCCGGAAGGGCCGTGATGGGCTTCGGCGCGGCGGCCTGCGAGCCGGGTACGTTGTCGATGATCCGGCACATCTACACCGACGAGCGGACCAGGACCAGGGCGCTCGGCGTCTGGACGGCAGTGTCCGGCCTTGCCCTGGCCCTCGGCCCGGTCGTCGGCGGTGCGCTGGTCGGCATTTGGAGCTGGCGGGCGATCTTCTGGTTCAACGTGCTGTTTGGGCTGGCGTGCCTGGCGGCCGCGGCCGTCGTGCTGCCGGAGAACTCCGATCCCGATGCCCACCGGGTTGACATAGCCGGCACCGTGCTGGGCGCGGCAGCGATCACGGCTCTTGCCTTCGCCGTGATCAACGCCGAGAGTTCGGGCTTCGCCTCGCCGGCGGTCATCGCACTGCTGTGCGTGTGCGCAGCCGCGATCGTGGCCTTCTTCGGGTGGGAGCACCGGGCCGCGCACCCGCTGCTGGACTTGAAGTTCTTCCGGGTTGCGCGGTTCAGCACCGCGAACGTGGTGGCGTTTTGCGCCTACTTTGCCACCTTCGCCGTGTTCTTCTTCACCGCGCTGTACCTGGAGGAAGTGGTCGGCGATTCTGGCTATCGGATAGCCCTGGTGTTCCTGCCGATGATGGCGCTGATGGTGGTGGCCTCGGTACTGGCGGGCCGGTGGACGACGGTGGCGGGCCCGCAGTGGTCGATCTTCATCGGCTGCCTGCTGTTCAGCATCGGATTGCTGCTGACCTCGTTCACCCTGAACCCGCACCCGGCCTACCTGCCACTGGCCGCATCGCTCGCGCTCGCCGGGATCGGGGTCGGCAGCACGCTGGTGCCCACCACGTCCTCGGCCCTGTCTGCGGTGCCGGCGGAGCGCTCTGGCATGGCCGCGTCGGCGGTGAATACCAGCAGGGAGATCGGGGCCGTTACCGGCGTGGCCGTGCTCGGTGCCCTGGTCAGCTCGCGGCTCGAATCCGACCTGCTGAACAGGTTGCGCCACCTCCCTGCCGTCCCCAAGGACCTGTACGGGGTCGTGATCAGCGGAGTGGAGACCGGCCAGGCCCCGTCCAGCAGCAACGACACCTACGGCGGGGTAGCACGAGAGGTCGTCAACGCCGCCTACAACGCCTTCTACTCCGGCCTGCACGATGCGCTCTTCCTGTCCGCCGTCGTGGTGCTCGCAGCGGGCGTCTTCAGCTTCGTGCTGCTCGGCAGGCAGAGCCGGGCCAGGCAGGAGGAAGAGGCGGCGACCGCGCAGGGATGACCGCGACGAGCGTCATCTCCGACTGCGTGGCCGCGTACGCGTCCAGGCTGCACGCCGCCATCGGAGTTCGTCACCACGTGGCATCGCCGCTCGGCGCGTGGCTGCTGCTCGCGCTCGCAGGGCCGGCCAGCAAGGGGGCCGACCGCGTCAGCCTGACCGAGGTGCTCGGCTGCGATGTCGACATCGCGGCTGGTGCGGCGGCCGAACTGCTGGCTAGCCCCCACCCGCTAGTCGCTAGCGCCGCCGCGGTGTGGACAGCGAGGCAGGCGCCGCTCTCCGAGGACTTCCTGCACTGGCGCGAGAACCTGCCGCTGGAGGTCACCAGCGGGGACCTGCCCGGCCAGGCCGGGCTGGACAGCTGGGCCCGCGAGCACACCTTCGGCCTGATCGACGCCTTCCCGCTGCGCTGGACTCCGGGCCTGTACCTGGTGCTGGCCAGCGCGCTCGCGACCAAGGTCTCCTGGGAGGTCCCGTTCGAGCTGGCCCCGGCCACCAGGCTGGGCGAGCGCAGCGCCTGGGCTGCCGGGCTCAGCCGGGTGCTGCACACCCCGGACCGGGAAGACCAGCGCGGTCACCGGCAGTTCGTCGCTGTCACGCGTGCGGCCGGAGAGGTGGCGGTGCACATGGCTACCGCGGCAGGCGGCCTGCTCGTCGTGTCGGTAGCCGCGCGGCCGGAAGTGCCGGCTGGCCGGGTGCTGGCGGCGGCCCACAGCATCGGCTCAGCGGCCGCACTCGGCACGGACATACCGCACCGCGAGCCGGCCAGCCTGCCACTTGGCGAGGGCCCGCTGTGGCTGGTTCGCGAGGAGACTTCATCTCGCCCGGACGGCTGCACGGCCGTACTGCCCGCCTGGTCAGCGCGGTCCGAGCATGACCTGTCCGACGCCGCACTCGGCTTCACGGCGGTCAAGAACGCACTCGCCTCCGGTCCCGATCCCTGGGACGCCAGGCAGGCGGCCATGGCGAGGTACTCGCGCACGGGATTCGAGGCCGCTGCGGTTACGGCAGTGGCTGTCTTCGCCGCCATGCGCCAGCCGCGCAGGCGCCGGGTGGCGGAGCTGCGATTCGGGCACCCTTATGCGGTAGTTGCGGTTACTACGGAGGGAAACGGGGTGCCCCACCCCAGTCACCCCCGCACCTCTGCCTGGCACGGGCTGCCGGTCTTCTCGGCCTGGGTCAGCGAGCCCGAGGATGCAACTGCGGACTCCGGACCGGAAAGCATGCAATGACGACGGCGTACACCACCGCGGGGTGGACAGCCTTCGGCACCGCGGTCGCGACCGCCGCGGCTGCCCTGGCGGGGTTGCTCTTCATCGCGGTGTCCATCAACCTGAAGCAGATTCTTTCCGCGCCCGGCCTGCCCAGCAGGGCTGCGCAGACCCTGATCCAGCTCGTCACTCCGCTGATCGCCGCGGTGCTGGTCGTCGTGCCCGGCCAGGCCCGAGTAGCAGTCGGCCTCGAATTGCTGGCTGTCGGCTTAGTGGTCGGAGGCGTGCAGGT
>JASHSO010000012.1 GCA_030038715.1 Streptosporangiaceae bacterium | reverse complement strand
CTGCGGGCTTGCGTTGGCAGCGTTGAGCTGTGCAATCACCCGGCGGATCTGGTTCTGGCTCGAAACGTTGAAGCTGAAGAAGATGACGCCCCCGACCTCGCCGTGCCTGATCAGTCTCAGCAGGCCGCCCGGGACGGACAGGCCATCGTAGCTGTAGATGACGCGCTGGCCCGCTCGTTGGCTCGGGGACAGCCTGGCTATCTCCGGCGCCTGCGCCTTCAGGGCTGCAAGCTGGGCAGTCGTCGGTACGGCGGCCGGACCTTGCACGGCCTGGGCGGCGCGGGCCGCCTGAACCGAGTGCTGCGAGTAAGCGGTGCCTGCATTGCTCGGAGTGTTCGCGGCGCCGCCGCCGGACGAGCTGTCAGCTGCCGGGCGGCCGGCCTGCGAGCAGGCTGCGATCAAGACCGCGATGCCGGCTCCGGCCGCGACGCAGCCTGCCCCGTGCCAGAGCCGCCGAGCACGCAAATTGCTGCCTATCTTCGTGGCCTTTCATTGGCCCGTGCAATCCGTTCCGCCGTTACGCGGCCGACGACTAGCCCGGCCGGCCCGGGCCGCGACACGGGCCCGCCCCACATGGACAACGTCACGCGAGCGCGGAGGCCTTCCTGTGGGTCGCGCAGGCCGGCCTTCCCCGGCCCGACCTTACCCGCGATGACGTCGCCGTGAGTTCCGGCTTTGTATCGATCTCGGCTGGGCACATAGCGTCATGTGCCCAGGCCAGACCCACGAGCAACCCCGCGCACGACCCCGGCCGGGATGCCCTGCGCATGAACCCGGCAAGCGCCAGCGCACGAACCGGCCAGCAAGCTTCGGGTACCTACCCAGCCAGAATCCCTAGTTTCCTGGGTATATTGTAGGGAACCGCGGCTGCAACCAGACCGAGAAGGTGAGCAATGACAACCGAGCACGACCACGCCGGACACCACGTCGATCCGACCTTCTACCGCTCGCCGCGGGACGCAGCGCAGGCCCCGGCCGAGAAGCTCGCCTACGTGGCGGCGTTCTCCCGGCCCGCGGACAAGCCGGACGGTATTGCCGTGGTCGACGTTGATCCGGCCTCCGACCGCTACGGCACAGTCGTGGGCTTCACTGAGCTCACCAACCTCGGCGACGAACTACATCATTTCGGATGGAACGCGTGCTCCAGCGCGCTCTGCCCGGGCGGCGGGCACGACCACGGCGACCGGCGCTACCTGGTTGTCCCCGGGTTGCGCTCATCGCGGCTGTACGTGCTGGATACCAAGGAAACGCCGGAGGCACCGCAGATCGTGAAGGTACTGGGCCCTGACGAGCTCGGCAAGCGCGCCGGATACTCGCGGCCGCACACAGTTCACTGCGGGCCCGGCGGGCTGTTCGTAACCTGCCTGGGCGGCGGCAGCGAGGACGGGCCCGGCGGCGTCGCCCTGCTCGACCACAACACCTTCGAGGTAACGGGGCCGTGGGAGGCCGATCGGGGCGACCAGTACCTCGCCTACGACATCTGGTGGCACATCAACCACGACGTGGCGATCACTTCGGAGTGGGGGACGCCGTCGATGATCGAGGACGGCATCAACCCTGAGCTGCTGCTCGGCCGAAAGTACGGCCACCAGCTGCACTTCTGGGACCTGAAAACCGGCACCAACGTGCAGACCATCGACATCGGTGACCAGTACCAGATGGTCCTGGAACTGCGCCCCGCACACAACCCCGACAAGACCTACGGCTTCGTCGGCGTGGTGATCAGCGTCGAGGACCTGTCCTCGTCGATCTGGCTCTGGCACCGCGGCGACGACGGCCGGTGGGCTGCCCAGAAGGTCATCTCCATCCCGGCAGAGCCGGCCGACCCGGCTGACCTGCCGCCGGCCCTGCAGCCATTTTCGGCGGTGCCGCCGCTGGTGACAGACCTGGCGCTAGCCGTGGACGACCAGAAGCTCTACGTGTCCTGCTGGGGCACGGGCGAGCTCAAGCAGTACGACGTGTCCGACCCGTTCCACCCGCGCGAGACCGGGTCGGTACGGATTGGCGGCATCGTCGGCCGGGCAGCCCACCCGGCCAGGCCCGACGTGCCGCTGGCCGGCGGCCCGCAGATGGTCGAGGTCAGCCGGGACTCCAGGCGGGTGTACTTCACCAACTCGCTGTACGGCTCGTGGGACGACCAGTTCTACCCCGACGGCGTTGGCGCCTGGATGGCCAAGCTGGACGTCGGCCAGGACGGCGGCATCGCTTTGGACGAGCGCTTCTTCCTCCAGGGCGATGCATTCCGCGGCCGGCGTCCGCATCAGGTCAGGCTGCAGGGCGGGGATGCTTCCAGCGACTCCTACTGCTTCCCTCCATGACCGCCGGTCCCCTGACCGACGGCGCTACCAACGGCCGCGGTGCACCACGTCGTCGAACGGTCGCCGATCCGGTCGCTTGAGCGGAGTGAGGGGCCGGTCCGCCGGATAGCCGAGCGAGATCAAGAACGCGCATGTCTTGCCGTCGGGCAGCCCTAGCACGCGGCGCGCCAAGTCCTGATCGGCGACACCGGCGTGGCCGGTGCCGATTCCGAGGTCCGCAGCGGCGAGCATCACGCTCATCGTCGCCTGCCCGAGGTCGAACTGTACGCGCCTGCCCTGCTCGGGATCATCGCCTATGACCAGCGCAATGGCGGCCGCTGCGTGCGCGACATGGGCCGCGCCGACCCACACCTCCGACAACTCGCGAAGCTGCCCGCGGTCGGTGATCAGAACGAAATCCCACGGCTGAGTGTTGCGTGACGAGGGTGTCCTGCGACCCGCCTCGAGCACCCGATCCAAGTGCTCTGAGCTCACCGGCTGATCGCTGAACGACCTAACGTTGCGGCGCGAGGTGATCGCATCCCAAGTCTGCATGCACGACCCAACACTGCACGCGGCTGTTTCATTCTGTCCCGGCCGGTGCGGCAATTCGGCGGCCGTTTGAGCAGCTTAGTCGTCCTGGCAACACGTCGGCCGGCGCACTGTCGGACCCCGGAGATACGCTGCCCAGGCCCGTTCGTTCGCAGCCACACGTACTTCGCGTGATTTTTGGGAGGGAAAATGGTTACTCGCGACTCAGCCTGGCCCGCCGGGACGCCGTGCTGGATGGACCTGCAAGTCCCCGACCTCGCACGGGCCAAGACCTTCTATTCCAGGCTGTTCGGCTGGAACTGCCCGGAGGGGCCACCCGAGGCTGGCGGCTACTCGGTGTGCGAGGTCGGCGGCCGGGCGGTGGCCGGACTCGGGCCGCAGATGAGCCCGGACTCGCCTACCGCCTGGATCACCTACCTCGCGACCGACGACGCCGACCAGACCGCCGCCAAGATCAAGGGCGCGGGCGGCCAGATGCTCAGCGAGCCGTTCGACATCCTGGACGTCGGCCGGATGGGCATGGCTAGCGACCCCGGCGGCGCGGTATTCGGCATCTGGCAGGCCCGCGCGCATACCGGCATCCGGCTCGCGAACGAGCCGGGCTCAGTGGTCTGGAACGAGAACATGAGCAGGAACTTCGACGGCAACAAGGCCTTCTACCACGCCGTGTTCGGCTATCAGTACGGCGACATCGGCGCGGAGACCTACGCCACAATGGACCTTGACGGCGGCCCCGTCGGCGGGATCGGCGCCATAGGTCCCGAGCAACCGGCCGACAAGACGGCAAGCTGGGGGACCTACTTCGCCGTACGAGACGCCGACGCGGCGGTCGCGAAGGTCACCGAGCTCGGCGGCAGCGTCGTGGCGCCGGCCTGGGACAGCCCGTACGGCAGGATGGCCGTCGTCAGCGACGACCAGGGTGCCGTGTTCGCCCTGATGTCGGTCACTGAGCCGGAAGGCTGACCGCAGCAATCGGGCCGGACCGGCCTCGGGTGGCCTATCCCACCACCTGACGAGGGTCGTCTCTGCTCATGTTGGCCGTCGGCGCGGCCGACATGAGCAGGCTGGCCGTATGCCGCGCCGTCTGCTTGGCCCACTGGCCGCTGACGAGGAGGCCCAGCGCGAAGATCGCCACGCCGCAGCCCGCCAGGATGTACCAGCCCAGATGGGTCGCGTCGGCGAAGCCGAGCCGGAACGGCCCGTGTAGCGCGGACGCCGCAGCCGAGCCGATCAAGGCAACGCCGAGCGAGGAGCCTATCTGCCGGCTCGTGGACGCAACGCCCCCCGCGACTCCGGCTTGCGCGACCGGCATCCCGGAAACGGTGCTGTTGGTGATCGGCGCGTTCACCATGCCGAGTCCGATCCCGAACGCCAGGTAGCTGATCACGAGCACGGCCGTCGCGGTGCTCATGGACAGGTGGGCAAGGATGAGGCCTCCAGCCGTGATCCCGGCACCGGCGATCATGAGCGGCAGCCTGGTGCCAACGGACCCGACGATCCGGCCCGAGAGCGGCGAGCAGATTGCCGTCATGGCGGCCATCGGCAGTATGTACACACCTGCCAAAAGCGGCGAGAGACCGCGCACGTCCTGCAGGTAGAGCGTGTTGACCAGCAGGAATCCGCCGAGCGCGGCGAATGCGCAGATCGCGATGGCGACCGCTCCCGAGAAGGGCGCACTGCGGAAGAACCGGACATCGATCAGCGGCTCAGCGCGCCGGGGTTCGTACCGGACCAGGCAGGCGAGCGCGGTCGCCGAGATGGCAAAGCAGGCCAGGATCTTTGCGGACGTCCAGCCAGACTCCGGCCCCTCGATGAGGCCATACACCAGCGCTGCCAGCAGCACGATCACCAGGACTTGCCCGACCGGGTCCAGCTTGCGCGCCCGAGGTGCCTTGGACTCGGGCACATACAACGCGGTCAGCAGAATGGCCGCGATGCCGACAGGCACATTGACCCAAAAGATTCCGCGCCAGCCAACACTGTCGACTAGGAGACCGCCTGCTACCGGGCCGAGTGCCATGCTCAGGCCGAACACGCCACCCCAGATCCCGATGGCCCTGGCGCGCTCGCGGGGCTCCACGAACGTGTTAGTGATGATCGACATGGCAACCGGGTTCAGCATCGAGCCGCCGATTGCCTGCAACATGCGGAAGGCGACCAGCCAGCCCAGGCCCGGCGCGAGGCTGCACAACAGGGAGCCGACAGCGAACATGGCCAGGCCGGCCTGGAACGTTCGCCGCCTGCCGACCCGGTCCGCCGTCGATCCGGCCAGCAGCAGCAGGCTCGCCAGCACGAGGGTGTACGCGTCAATGGTCCACTGCAGCCCAGACACGCCCGCGTGGAAGTCGCGACCGATCGACGGCAGCGCCACGTTCACAATCGTCGTGTCGAGCCCCACGATGAACAGGCTCAAACAGCAGATAGCCAGCACCAGGAGCCGACGTCGGTAGCTCAGGTCCGCTGGCCCCACTCGTTGCGCTCCTTCTCGCTTGATGCGCCGCTCGCTCGCCGACCGGACGCACCAGCCCGGCACGGTCAGCGATGCCGACCTGCACTTCATTCCCTGACCGAGCCTGTGTGCTTGGTCACGACGCGCTTGGTCAACTCAGGGTTGACGCATCGAGGCCGTCAACCTAGAGTTGACCCATGACACCCCCGCCAAACCTGCAAGACCTCATCGACACGGTCCGGCATGACGCAGGCACCGAGGACCCCATCGGCCAGCTCACGGTGGCAGCGACCACGGCATCCGCGCTGGAGGACACAACGGACGCACTGCTCGGGCACTTCGTCGACCGCTGCCGCCGAGCGGGGCGCTCGTGGTCCGAGATCAGCGCCGCCCTCGGGGTCACGAAGCAAGCTGTACACAAGCGGTTCGCCACAGCCGTCGCCGACCAGTTGCTCGCCGCCGTCCCGGCGCCGACCTTGGAGCGGTTCACCGAGCGCGCGCGGGTCGTACTTCGCGTGGCCGGCAGGGCTGCCCGCTCCGCCGGGCGCGAGGAAGTGGCGAGCGAGGACCTTCTCGTTGGCCTGTTCGACGAGCCGAACGGGATAGCGGGCCGGGCACTGCTGGCCATGGGGGTGAGTCCGGACCACGTCCGGGCTGCCATTGTCGCGGCCCGCCCGGCTGACGGCGCCGCGGAGCCCGGCTCATCGCCAGCGCAGGCCGCGGGTACGCCGAGGTTCGCCGAGGACGCCAAACGCACCCTGCGCGACGCCCTCGCGGTCGCGCTTGAGCTTGCGCACAACTACATCGGCAC
>JASHSO010000141.1 GCA_030038715.1 Streptosporangiaceae bacterium | reverse complement strand
GCCGACCGGATGACCCGCTGCGGACACCCCACCTGCCGCTGCCGCGCCGACCCGCCCCGCCCGCACGGCCCCTACCACCAGTGGACCCGCAAGAAAGGCGGCAAGACCGTCACCCGGTTCCTGTCCGACGACCAGCTCGCCGACTACCAGCCCTGGTTCGACAACCACCGCCGCCTGCGCGAGCTCATCGCCGAGCTCGAAGCCCTCAGCCAGGCCATCGCCGACGCCGACCCGCGCTGGAACCGCCGGAACCGGCAAACCCGCCCATAACCCTGTGGACGCGGGACGCTTAGCCCGTGGACGCCATCGTCAGGAACGCGCATCGCCGCAACTCACCGCCAAATGTGAACGGCTCCCCATTTGTGATCTCTCGGGACATCGAGGACACCCTGAACCCACGCGTGGTCAGGGTGTTGTTCGCTGGGGGCGTGGCTCGCCGCAGCAGCCATCCCAGTAGCACAAGTCCCACCGGGTTAATCGGACGCCCTGCTGAGCGCGAGCTCGACTGCCTGGGCCGGCTTCAGCCGTGCCCCGGCGTTATAGGCGTCCTTGTAAGCCGCGACACCCATCAGCTCGCGCAACCGGGTCTGCTCCGACTCGCGCAGGTCCTGCTCGGCCTTCGACCACCTGATCGACCCAGCCTCCAGCGCGGCGCTGATGTCGGTGTCGGCAGCGCCGTGCAGCCGCGCCGCCTTGGGGTAGTCGCCGACTCGGGTGGCGCAGCAGGCGGCGCCGAAGATCACCTCGCTGGCATCGACACTCACGCCCATTCGGCGCGCGACCAGCAGGCAGCGGCGGATGACCGGCGCCGCCTCGTCATGCCTGCCCTCGATCAGCAGCAGAATCCCGAGGTCGGCGCGCAGCAAGTACAGGAAGAGCTCGCCGCCAAGCTGCTCGGCCAGGCCGAGCGATTGACTGAGGTAGGCGTCGGCGTTCTCGATCAGCCCGGCGTGCAGGTCGAGGCCGTACAGGTTGTGCAGCGTGATCGCGGCGAGCAGGTCGTCCCCCGACTTGCGACAGCACGTCAGCACCTCAAGGTGAATCAGGCGGACATCCTCCTGCGAAGGAGCCACGGCGGCGAACGAGGCCAGCAGCTCGCCGAGTAGCTGCATGTCACCGAGCTGGCTGGCGACCTCGGCTCCCTGCCTGGCAAGACCGCGCACAGCCGGAAGATCGCGCTCCGAGCGCGAAGCGTCAGCCAGCTGCCCGAGAGCACGCGCCTCCAGCCCGGGGTTGCCTAGCTCCCTGGCCAGCACCAGGGCATGCTCGGCGTATTGCTTGGCGACAGCCAGGTTCCCCGGCTCCTTGCGCTGGAATATCCCGATCAGCCGAGAGGTGGTTACCAGAGCCTCGACGAGCAGCGGACTCATCGGGATGCCCGGTCGCGAGATTGCCCGGCGCAGGAAGCCGAGTACATCGGCATGGCCCCTGCTGATCGCAAATCGGTCCAGCGAAACGCCAAGCCGCAGAACGTCGCCAACTCGCCCCGACGAGTCAAGGTGACCGAACGCCGCGCGCATGTTGTCCCACTCGCCGTCTAGCCGGTGCAGCCACTCCGCCTGGCCGTGCGAGACGAGCGCCGGACGGGCGGCCTGCGCCAGCGCGAGGTAGTACTCTGCGTGCCTGTCCTTGAGCCGCCTGGCCGGCTCGGCTCCGTCGGCGCGCAGCAGCTCCTGGGCGGCGTACTGCCTGATCGTCTGCAGCAGCCGGTAACGCACCGACCCGGCAGCAGCCTTGTCGGCGACCACGAGACTCTTGTCGACCAGCGAGCCGAGCAGGTCCACGACATCCAGCGCATCGACGCCAGCGGTCGCGCAGATCGCCTCGGCGGCAGCCAGGTCGAACCCTCCGGCAAACACCGACAGCCGGGTCAGCGCGCCCAACTCGACCGGTGTCAGCAGGCTGAACGACCACTCCAGGCTCGCCTGCAGAGTTTGCTGCCGCGGCACGGCGGTGCGGCCGCCGCCGGTGAGCAACCGGAACCGCTGGTCAAGCCGCTCGGTCACCTGGGCCAGCGACATGGACGACAGCCGGGCCGCGGCCAGCTCCAGCGCCAGCGGGATGCCATCGAGCTGGCGGCACACCGTCGCTACCAGCGGTGCAGACCGCTCGTCCAGGCTGAAGCCCGGGTCGTGCACGCGGGCCCGCTCGGTGAACAGCCGCGCCGCGTCACTTGCCGACACATCCTCGGCGGTCTCGGCATCTGGCGGCGGCACCGACAGCGACGGGACCCGGTACACCTGCTCCCCGTCAATCCCGAGCGGCTCTCGTGAGGTGACCAGGAGCCGCACCTTCGGGCAGTGCCTGACCACCCGCTCGCAGAACTTGGCGGCGCCGGCGATCACCTGCTCGCAGTTGTCCAGGACGAGCAGAGTCTCCTGCGAGCCGAGTGCATCGACCACAGCGCCAGTCAGGTCGGGACCGGACTGGTCGGGCAGGCCGAGCACGCCTGCCACCGTGGCGGCGATCTGGTCGCCGTCGGTGACCTGGGCCAGCTCGACGAACCAGACCCCGTCGGCTGAGGAGTCGATCAGCTCCGCGGCAGCCTGCAGCGCCAGCCTGGTCTTCCCGCTGCCGCCAGCCCCCGCCAGGGTGACGATGCGAGACGACCGGATCAGGTCGCCCACCTCCGACAGCTCCCGCGCCCTGCCCACGAACGCGTTCACCACGCTCGGCAGGTTGTTCGGCAGCTCTGGGTTGTCCAGCGAGCTCAGCGGCGGGAAGGCCACGTCAATGGACCCGTGGTCGAGTTGGAACACGTGCTCGGCGCGGCCGAGGTCC
>JASHSO010000140.1 GCA_030038715.1 Streptosporangiaceae bacterium | reverse complement strand
GGAGAGGCCCGTGGCGTGAGCTGCTCACCGGTGCTCCCGTGCCGGGGGAATCGGCAGCGCGGGCGGCAGGGCGGCCCCTGGACAAGGCCCGCCGCTGGCGTGAGCGCGCAGGTCGGCAGCGAACACCGAGAGCGCGCTGGTGGCCAGCGCTGCCGCACCATCGGGCAGGTGACAGGCGCCCCGGCCGGTGATCAGCTGGGTCAGTTGCCCCGTCCAGGTCACCCAGTCGGCACTGGGCTGGCCGAAAGCCAGCCAGTTCATGGCCTGCGCGAGCGCGGGCAAGCCGTTGATGCACGGGCCGCACTGGCGAGCGTTCTGGCTGGCCAGGTAGCTCAGCACCCGCGCCGTCTCGGCCAGGCCGCAGGCCGTCTCCGGCAGTACGGCCAGGACGCCGGAGCCGAGCGCCGCGCCCAGCGGGCGGAGACCTTCCCGCGACAGCGGAGCGGTCATGGCCGCCGGCAGCGGCAGCCAGGTGCCGAAGTAGCCGCCGGCCAGCACGGCCTGCGGCCGCTGGTCGAGGCCGCAGCGGGTCAGCACCTCGCCGAGCGGCGTGCCGAACGGAATTTCCCGCACGCCTGGTCGCTGCACAGCCCCGGCCACGGTCACGAGCGCCGACCCCGGTGCGGCAGCGGTACCGACCTGCCGGAACCAGTCGCTGCCATATCGCGCAATCAGTGCCAGGTGAGCGAGCGTCTCCACGTTCTGCACCAGGGTAGGCCGCCGATGCGCGCCGCGATCCGATGGCCTCGGCGGAACGAACGACGGTAGCGGGGGACCGCCGTTCAGCGCCGCGATCAGCGCAGTCTCCTGGCCGGACAGATAGCCGTCGGCGATACAGATGACGCGGACTGGCACCGTGTCAAGTCCAGCCCGCTCGCGTTCGGCGATCGCTTGCGCCAGCGCCCGCTCCACTTGCGCGGTCTGCTGACCCAGGCAGAGGTAGGCCTCGTTCGCGCCGACGGCCCGCGCGGCAACGGTGATGCCGTCCAGGACCAGATGCGGTGCATGGCTCAGTAGCACGAGGTCCTTGTTGCTGGCAGGCTCCGATTCGCAGGCGTTCGCCACGACGACCGCGGGTCGCCGCCGAGCGGCCAGCGCGACCGCACGCATCTTGCGGGCTGCCGGGAAGGCGCCGCCGCCGCGCCCGGTCAGGCCAGCGCGGTCCACCTCGTCGATGAGGCGGGCTGCCGTGCGGCTGCTGTCGGCCGGCGGCGGGCCATAGGAGTCCAGGTGCTCGGCTAGCGACAGGGTGCCGGAGCGCAGGATTAGCCGCATGCCGCCCGGGGGCGGCGGCTTGCTGGCCGGCAGCGCAGCGGCTCTGGGCGCGGTCATCGACTTGGCCTCACGGCACCGGCTGCAGGAGAGTGAGTTGACTGGGGCGAGCGCGTTCCCGCTCTGGCAGCCCAGCCTGGCGACAGCGGTCCGGCCTTCAGCCATGCGGTACCTGCGATGAGCGTCAGCACGACCAGCGCAGCAGCAGCCGACCGCGCGACTGCGTGTGCGGGCCAGCCCACGCTCAGCCGCCACAGCGTGAGCCCAGCCACCACCAGCACGCATGTTGCCGTCAGCGCGAGCACCCAGCGCGCGGTGGTGTCGGTGCCGGTGCCAAGGCCGTGCAACACGGCGACCGGCCAGCACAGGTACGCGCCCCAGTGCACGAGCCGCCAGCTGCGCAGGCTCAGCCTGGCGCGCACCACGCTGGTCACGGTCAGGGCGATCATCAGGTCGAACGCGATCGCGCCGAGGCCCAGCCAGAGCGGCCGGTAGGAAGAGATGAAGGGGATGAACGCGTCCTGCAAGGGGATGTTCACGAAGCTGTCGGTGACGGTGGTCAGAACATGGGCCACCGTGAAGGCCAGTGCCAGCAGTGACAGGTTCCTGTGCAGGCCGAGCGTGACGAAGCGCGGCCAGCCGGGCCGCTGGTAGCGCACCGAGGACAGCAAACCCAGCGACATGCTGGCGGTCAGCAGGACAAGAGCCATGAGCCCGGTGGCCCGTGTCGTATACCAGAGCGGAGTCGACGATGTCACCACGACAGCCGCGCTGCCGGCTGCGTGGCTGGCGATCGGCGTCACGCCGCCTCTCCCGGGCCGTCGTCGCGTGGCCATCCTGCCGTCGTGGCCACCGTCCCGTCCAGGCGGACCAGCCGTGCGGGCAGCCCCGCCTCGTGCAGCCAGTCCGTAGCCGCCGGGCCGCGGATGATCGCCGCGGTACTCGCCGTGTTGGCGTCCGTGCAGGTCCCTGCGGCGACGCTGACCGTCCGCCAACACGACCTGGCGGGCTCGCCGGTGCTCGGGTCGATGATGTGGTGGGCTGGCCTGCCGCCCACCAGCCATGCCCGCACCGTGGTGCTCGAGGTCGCCAGTCCCCCGCTGCCGATCGCCACGGTCTGACCGGGAGCGTCGGACGGGGCAGCGTGATCGTCGGTCACCCTGACCCGCCAGCCGCCTTCCGGCGGCTGTCCGGCAACCGCCACGTCGCCGCCGAGGCTGACCAGGGCTCCGCAGTCCAAGCTGGCCGCGACCTGCTCGGCACAGCGGTCGGCGGCCCAGGCCTTCGCGGTGGCACCGAGGTCGAGCTGGGCGCCACGATCCAGCCATGCCACGCCCGCGTTCGCATCCAGATGCACGCTGCGCCATCCGGGCACTGGCCCCACCGCGCCTGTCAGCCGAGGCGGCGCGTCCCCAGCGGCGCGCAACTCGGCGAAGTCCCTGTCATAGCCGAGGTCGGCTAGCGCCCTGCCACAGGTGGGGTCCACGTCTCCACCTGTCAGCCTGGCGGCCCTCAGCGAGGCGGCGATCAGGTCGGCGAACAGCCTGCTGATGGCTACCTGCTGGCGGCCGGCCGCGTTGAGGTGGGACAGTTCGGAGTCCGGGCGGAATCTGCTTGCTGCCCTGTCGACGTCGGCCAGCAGATTGTCAGCGATCTTGCGGGCCTGGGCAGCCGCGCACGGGGCGGTGACGAGCAGGACCGCGGTGGTGCCGAACACCTCGAAGGTGTCCCTGCCGATGTCGGCTACGGTCATGATGCGCCCGAGTTGACCTGGCCCTGGCCTGCCGCGGGCGACGGCGGCTGGTTCGGTATCACGATGGTGCCCTGGCCGTCCTGGGTTCGCCGGGTGTGCTCCGCGTGAGTGCCGCCCGTGCCGCTGCTTCCGCTGGCGGCGGATGCGTGCTCGGCGAAGCCCGTGGCGATCATGACCGAACAGGCCGCTCCGACGGTGCCCGCCCACCAGGTGACCCGGCTCACCTTACGCACGCCAGCGTCGCGCTCACCTGCCCGGCGCCTGCTCGCTTGGCGCTGGGCCGCGTCGCGGCCGCCTGCCTGGCGCTGGTCGGCAGCGAGGCGACTGTCGTGGCTAGGCATCACGCCTGTCCTTCCTGCCGAGCCGCTGGAACGCCCGGGCTGAGCTGCCATAGTCGGCGACCTGCCCTAAGAATCGCTGAAAGTCGGCTCTAGGTTCAGGCAGGCCGGGTACCTATCGTTCCAACTCCCGAGCGGCCATACTCAATCCCACCGTGTACCGTCAGATCATGCGCGGATACACGCAGGACAAGGATGCCTATCTCAAGCGGCTACGCCGGATCGAGGGGCAGGTCCGAGGCCTGCAACGGATGGTCGAGGACGACACGTACTGCATCGACGTGCTGACCCAGATTTCGGCGGCTACTAGGGCGTTGCAGGCAGTGGCTGTCGGCCTGCTCGAAGACCACCTCGGCCACTGCGTGACGCAGGCCATCGAGCAGGGTGGGCCGGACGCCGAAGCCAAGGTCAAGGAGGCGGCTGAGGCCGTCTCGCGCCTTGTCAGGTCCTGACTGCCGGTACCCGCAGCTACGACACGCTACCAATCGGCACACCCGCGTGGCCTCGACCGTTTGAGGAGTTCCCGCAGAGGCGGGGCCGCGCCCAAAAAGGTGCCGTCCGATCCTGGCGAAGACTTGACCGTCGCATATGACGGCGAGGCTTCGCCAGGATCTGCCGAGTTCTCCGGCGCAGGCAGAATGCCGGGATTGCCCCGAGTCAGGGGCGACGGCTGCCACGGCGTAAGGCCCCGATCGTGTCAAGCAGTCAGCTGCGAGCAGCCGAGTCGGCGGGTCAGCATGACGAACTGCCTGGCTCACGGGAATGCGCCGCAGGTGCCTCAGTCAGGCGGCTAAACGCCTGGAGATTGGCCAGGCTCTCGCCGCGCCTGAGCCGCCAGTCGTACTCCCGGCGGATCGCCGAGGCGAAGCCGAGCATGAGCGCGTGGTCGAACGTCTCGTCGGCATAGCTGAGTACGCAGCCAAGCAACCGATCGACTTCGTCTGTGCTGATCGCGGCCAGCGGAAGGCGGCCCACGAGGTAGACGTCGCCAGTGGGGTCCAGGGCGAAGTGGACGCCGTAGGTGCGCCCGTTGCGTTCGAGCAGGAACCGGTAGAACTCGGCGTGGTTCTCGTCCGGCTGGCGGCAGAAGAAGGCCTCGACCCGCAGGCTGTGAGTGTCAGCGATCAACCAGGCCATGGTCGCGAGCTTGTGCTGCCCGGCCAGCTTCACCA
>JASHSO010000011.1 GCA_030038715.1 Streptosporangiaceae bacterium | reverse complement strand
GTGGCGGCGCGGCGGAGCGGCTGGCGAGCCGCCATCGGGCCGTGCATCGCGGTGCTCGCGGGCACGACAGTTCGCCGCGGGCTGTCGCATGCCATCGCGCGGCAGCGACCACCCGCGGTGCTGTGGCTGGCCGAGCCCGAAGGATTCAGCCTGCCGTCCAAGCACACCTGCCTGGCCGCCTTGACTGCCGGGGCGTGCGCAAGCGCTCTTGGCGCCGATCGTGCGGCCGGCCATGCGGCAACGCTGCTGGCCGCCACCGGAGTCGGGGCCAGCCGCATCTGCCTCGGCGTGCATTGGCCGACGGACGTCCTGGCGGGCTGGCTGTTCGCCGCGGGCTGGCTTGACCTGACAGGCCTGCTGCCGACACGGCCCGCGCTGCGCGGCTCGCAGCCGCCGGCCGCGGCGAGCCTCGAACAGGCAAGCCGTCGGACATGACGCAGCAGTACCTGATCGGGGAGCTGTCCGTGCGGCTCGAGCGGCTTCAGGCGGTTGCTGCAAGCGGCGCTGCTCATGACGTAGCGTGCCTGCGGCACGACGTGGAGAACGCGGCCCCAATCGCGCTGGCCCCGGCGGCGGCAAGGGCCATCGCCCTGGCCGACCGGCTGTGCTGGCAGTCGCTGGCGTGCGGTGATGTATGCGCGTTCTCCCGCCAGGCTGAGGTCTCGGCGGACCTGCGGCTGTTCGGCGTCTGTGCCAGGCTGCTGGCCGACAGCTAACCGTCCTCTGGCTGCCACGGCCGGGCCAGTGCCGGATGGCCTGCCAGCAGGCGGAGAGCGTAGCCATGGGCCCGGTCCTCGGCCGCCGTGATCAGGCCACGGCGCAGCGCCTCCCGCTTCAGCGCATACGACCTCATGTCGGTCGAAGCTCGCTGCAACGCATGGGCTAGCGCGGCGATGAGCGCGCCGCCAACCGCCTCGGAAGGGCCGACCCGCAGAGCCATGGCCAGGTGACGCAGGCACAGCGGGGCCGCGTCAGGAGCGGGCAGGCCGACCACCGAGGCGGTCGCCTGGCGTTCCACGCCGGCCAGCACCGCACATGCTCCGCAGGCTCGCACGCTGGCCGCACTCAGGGCAGACACGACCCGGGCTCGCTCCTCCGCCGTGCCCGGCTCAGACCCGAGTGCCGTCAGCTCGCTGGCGACCAGACTGGCGAGCCGTGCGTTCCCGGCCGAGATGCCAACCGGGGAGGCCAGGTGAGCATACTGCCAGGTGTGCAGCGGGCAGAAGCCGCCAGCCTCGGCGTGCCGGACCTGCTCGTCTTCGCTGGTCGCAAGCAGAAACTGGGAGCGGATCAGGAAGTCCGTCAGTGCTCTTTCCTGCTCTTCGCAGACAGGACACGCCGCCGCCGGAGCGGGCGCGGGTGCAAGGCCGACTGGATCATCCGCCACGCCGGCAGCCGACGGCACCCAGCTCGCCAGCGACGACCGGTAGCTCGCCAGCCGGCCGCCTAGATCCTCCAGAACGGCCAGGTCTTGCCGGCTTGCCGGAGTCGATAGGTACTGCCGGAACTGCGCGGCTTCCGCGCGAGTCTCCCGTGCGGCCTGCTCGGCGAGGCGCCTGGCCCAGTCGCTGGCAGCCCTCGGCAACGCTTCGCCGACTTGCCGGGCGAGGTCACCGACGGCGGCTGCCACGACGTCGGAAAGCAGCGGCCCAGCACTATCGGCTGACGTACCGCGTGCACGGCGCTGCCGACGGCGCGGCGGCAGATCAGGCATCGCCCACTTCAGCCCTGGCATCAGCAGTTCCGGCAGGTCCTCGATCGACCAGCCAGTCCGGCCGGCGGCAAACGTTGCCAAGCCAGCTAGCGCGGCGCCTCGCTCCCGCGGCGACCGGGCCAGTTCTCGCAGCGTGTCGATGTCCTCCGCGGCCATTGCGATGACGTCCTCGCGCACTTCGGCCGTCCGCTGCTCAAGCCACGAGGGAACGACGTCGCGCCCGGCCGCCTCGAGCGCGGCGCGCCGAGCCGCTAGCTGATCCTCGCCAGTCTGCGCCTCGCCCCCGGCACCTTCCGCGCTGCCGACTGCGGCCTCGATCAGGTCGCGCAGGCTCGCCCGCCATGCTTTGCCCCGTTCGGCCAGCAAGCCGGGAAGGCTCGCGGCGAGGCGGCTGGCGATCCTGTTCCCGACCGCACCGACGTCGGCTTCCAGTTCGCGCATCCGGGCATCGAATTCGGCCATCACAACTGCCGGGTCGTGACCCCCGTCCGCACGGCTCCCGGCCCGTAGGTCGCGCTGCTGCCGTCCGACGAGACTGGCTACCGCGGCCGCGACCGCGCTCAGCGAGGTCCTGCCCTGCTCGGTGGTCAGGAACCGAATCAGCGCCGCCCGAAACGAATTGATGCCACTGTCTGCCAGCCGTTTGTCGTCGCCCAGCAGCTGCGACTCCAGTCCGTCCAGCGCAGACAGTCCGAACACCTGCGGCGCGACCGCCGGGACATTCTGCCGCGCCCACCGCTGCACATACTCGGTCACTTGTGCGGCGTCTGGCCCGCTGACGAGATCCCGCTTGTTGACGACCAGGAAAACCTTGCCGGCCTGCTGGGCGGCACTAGCGAGAAAGGCGGCTTCGGCTGCTGTGAGCGGGGAGTCGAAGCCGGTGACGAATACAACCGCGTCGGCCTGCGGCAGGTAGCGCAGGGTCACCGCGGTGTTGGCGGCAATGGCGGAGCCGACGCCGGGTGTGTCGACGAGCTCGAAGCCCAGGCGCAGCAACTCCGCCGGCAGCTCGACCTCCACCGAAGCGACCTGCATGGCTACTCGGTCGATGCTGGACTGTGCCACGAACCTGGCTAGCTCGGTCACCGGGACCTCGACAGGAAGCCCCGACGCGTGGCTGCGGACAAGTGCGCGGGTGCGCTCTCCGTACCGCACCGTCGTGACCACCGACGTCATCGGCAGCGCACCCATCGGGAGGTAGGCACCGCCGAGCAAGGCATTCATCAGCGTTGTCTTGCCCCGGCTGAACTGGCCTGCCACCGCTAGCTGGAACTTGCCCGCTGCCAGCCGGGTCAGCAGCACCCTGATCTCCTGCTCACGCGGTTCGTCGCCGCGGGCATGCGCGATCGGCAGCATGGCGCGCAGCATGTCCGCCAGATCGAGGCGGCGCTGCTGGAAGTCGCTCAGCCCGTCGGTGCGCGTACCTGTGGCGGGTCGCGGGGGGGTGCTGCCGTCACTCATCTGCTTGGCGCCGGATGGCGCGCCGGACCAGCACGAGGAATGGGACCGCCGCGAGTTGCGCGGCCACCGCGAAGGCCGTCACCGCGCCCAGTGAGACGTCGAACAGCAGCCCGATCGCCACGCTGCCGAGCACCCAGGCGGTCCCGTAAGCACCGGTGAACAGCCCGTAGGCGGACGCACGCCGGTCCGCCGACACCATCGGGGCCACCGCTGCGGTGACGATCGATTCCTGCACTCCCTGACCGACTCCCCACAGTGCCATGCCGACGAGGGCGGCCCACACACCGCCCAGGAACACCAGCGGCGCATACGCCGCGGCACCGATCGTCAGCGGGATGAGCACGCCGATCCCGGCCTTGTCATAGAGCTTCCCGTAGATCAGCGAGCCGACGCCGCTGACCGCCATCGCGACCGCGTAGAACACCGGCACGATCGGGGCCGCCACCGTATGGGCCTGCTGGAAATGGAAGGCGATGAGGGGAAAGTCGGCGAACCCTGCCGCAACCAGTGCCGCCGCAGTCAGGTAGATCCAGAACACCCGGGGAAACCCGGATGTGGTCACCTCAGCGGGACCGGCGGATAGGTCCTGAGGCCTGGGGAAGAACCGGCGCGCTACCAGCACGAGCGACAGGGTGACCACAGCCGGTACAGCGAGCGCGGCGAACGCCAGCTTGTAGTCGTGGTTGCTGACCGCCAAGATCAACGCGACGAGCAGCGGGCCGAACATCGCGCCGAACTGGTCCAGCGCCTCATGCACACCGAAGCCCCAGCCGTAACCCATCTCCTTCGCTGCGTGCGACAGCATCGCATCCCGCGCGGGGTTCCTGGTGGCCTTGCCCATCCGTTCGGCGATGATCAGCAGCGCTGCCACTTCCCAGTTCCCGGCCAGCGCGAGCAGCGGCACCGCTGCCATCTGCACGACATAGCCGCCGATCGTGATCGGCCAGTACCGGCCGGTCCGGTCTGCGCTGCGGCCGGAGAACAGCCGTAGCCCGTAGCCGAGGAACTCCCCCAGGCCGCTGATCACGCTGATCGCGAGGGCTCCCGCTCCGAGCGTGCCCAGGTACGGACCGATGACCGAGCGCGAGCCCTCGTAGGTGAAGTCAGCGAAGAAGCTCATGACCCCGACCATCAGCACGAACTTCAACGCGGGCGTGGCATCGCGTACGCGCGACAGCAGCCCGGTAGGCGGCGGCTGACCCGAGCCCGGCGCTACCCGCCCGCCCAGGTCCGTCCCGTCCCGGTGACTGTCGCCCGATCCGGTTTCGAAGTCCACGAGTGCTGCCTTTCGTGCGTGCGCGTCCCGTGCTGCCTAGTCCGCTAGGCAGCCGCCGAGGACCGAGCCGTCGAGGAACACTGCCGCGCGCCGCCAAGCATTCATCTCGGGTCCTCGCGAGTCATTGCGGTGCGCCCAGGTCCGCATCCTGAAGGCAGTGTCGAGCTCGGTCGCGAGCCGGGCGGCATGGTCGCCAAGCGCGCCCGCAGCCAGCCGCCCGGCCTGCGCGTCGATGCCGTGCAGCCAGGTCGCGTGACGCGCGCACAGCGGCACCGTGGCCGGCGGCCGGGCAGCCCGGCGTAGCCAGGCACGGACCCTGCCAAGCTCGTCGGCAGCGGCTTGCCCGCTGCCGCGGCATACCGGGCAGTCGGGGTCGGCGAGCGCCCGGCGAGCCGCGGCCGACAGCCAGCCAGGCGCGATGCCAAGCAGCCGAGGTTGGCCGTCCAGCGCTCGCGCTAGCCGGATGGCCTGGCCTTCGGCCTGCTGCGCCAGCAGGCCGAAGGCATCCGCTGCGTCGCGCAGGTGCGGACCGCACAGCAGGTCGGGCGCGGCTGCCGACCGCCCGGAAGACACCGCGTTCAGGTGCATCCGCTCGAAGTCTGCCGAGGACCAGCAGACCGAGCAGGTGTCAGGCGCCGTAGCGGGATAGGACGGCGGAAGCGCAGCGCGCATCCTGGCACGGGTGTCGGCGTCGCCATCCGGCCAACCGGCCATCAGGTCGAGGTCCGGCTCCGGCGCGCTGAGCCTGGCGATCATGAACCGCAGCAGCCAGCGCACCTCGTGATGCCGGGTGCGCCGGGCAGCGCGGCGCAGATGCGGCAGGCACAGCCCGCCGTGCAGCTTGTACTCGGTTTTGGTTGCCGACGTGAACTCCTCAAGGAGGATGTCGAGTACCCGGTCCGCCGCCGCTGCCTCCTGTGCGCAGGCGGGACAGCCAGCTCGCTGCGGGCCGAGGTCTGCGACCGCGGCGGCCACAACGTACTTGTAGACAGCCGTTAGCCTGGCGTCCGCTCCCGGCTGGGCAAGCAGCCGCCTCGTGTGCCGCGCGCACATGCCGCGCGACTTGCGGAGCACTTGCAGCACGTCGGGGTCGGAGTGCCCTTCGAGAGCGAACCACGTCAAGTAGGTCTCGCTCGACTCCGACGTGTACCGGCAGGCCGGACAGCCGGGCGTGGTCAGCAGTCCGGCGGCGGATCCGAGCAGAAGGACCGACGGGCTTCGCGGCACCGGGGCAGCACTTGGCATCGGCACCTCCGCCACGGGTGTCCAACGACGATGGCAGAGGCCATCAGCCGCATGGCGGTTCTGGGCACGGACCCAGCCGGAGCCTCATCCGGTCTTGGCAGCCTATCGTGCGCCGCCCGAATAGGCAGGCCCATGATGCGTCTTATGCATCACCGCCGTCGTGCAGGTCGGCCAGCAGGGCGCGCAGCTCACCCGCACGCGCGGCCAGCTCCGCGAGTTGGCGCTCGGCCTGGTCGCCGACCGAGGCCCGGATGCCGGCTGCGCGGTCCAGCGCCCCGGCCAGCCGCTGCGTGCTGTCGGAGTACCGGCGACGCACGTCAGCGACTAGCTCCCGGGTAGCCTCCGCGAGCCGGTACTGCAGGTCGCCGCGGGCCCGCCCAAGCTGGCTGCCGACGAGGTCGCTGACCTGCGCGAGCAGCCGATCGCGCGCAACCCGCCTGCCGTACTCGCCCGGTAGCCGCCGCCGGACCGTGCCCGCCAGCAGCTCGCTCTGGTCGACGCGCTCGTCCATGGTGTAGAAGAAGCCGAGATCAGCCGGCAGCCTGTCGCCTGGCGCCGGGACCGCGAGGTCGATACCCAGCAGGTCCGCTGCCGCAGCACGCACCGCAGCCAGGTCAGCCTCAAGTTCGGCGGCCAGCTTGCCGTCGATCTCGCGTAGCCCGTGCTCCAGCCCGGCCGCCTGCCCCTGCCGCCAGGCTTCGACCGCCGCAGCGACCAGCCCGGTCAGGTGCACCCGGCCCTGACGCTCGATGTCGGCGGGCGGAACCCCCGCCAGCTCGGTGTCAAGCAGCTCGGTCAGCTTGCCGGTGATGGCTGCCGCTTGCCGAGGGCGCGCATCGTCGGCAGCCTCGTTCAGCGCTTCAAGCAGGCGCCGGGACTGCGCCGTGGCCAGGTCCTCGGCGTCAAGGCGCCGAGCTGTCACCGCCTCCAGCCTGGCGCCAAACGCGGCGATCTGGGCTGCCGCCGCGTCGCCGGGCATTCGCGCCGCGCGCTCGGCCAGCGCGACCTCGTCCAGCAGCTGCTGCGCGAGCCGGCGGACATGGCGGGTCACCGACAACTCCAGCCCAGCGATGCGGCCAGCGTCCAGGTAGCCGGTGAAGTCGGCAGCGAAGGCCGTGAAGCCGGGGTCGCCCGCTATGCCGAGAGCCTGGCGGGCGGACAGCGGGTACACCCGCTCGCTCCTGCCTGTCACCTCCGCCACGACCGCGGCGGTGAATTCCAGCGCCTCGGCCAGCGATAGCTCATCCAGGTAGTCGGCCTTGTTCAGAACGATGAACAAGGCGACCGAGAGCCCGGCTACCCGGCGAAGCAGGTCTCGCTCGCTGGCTGAGACTGGCGGGTCTGCCGTCAGCACAAAGATCGCCGCGTCCATCGATGGCAGGGCCGCGTCGGCGGCAGCTGTGTTGTGGGCGTGCACGGAGCCGGTGCCCGGCGTGTCGACGATCTCCACGCCGCGGCCAAGTATCGGCGCGTCCACTCCGACGGTGATCGCGGCAACGTTACGGCAGTTACCCGGGTTGCCCCGTTCCGTCCCGAAATCAGCGACCGCCGCCAACGGGAAGCGTTCGGACTTCCCGGTCGTGAACGCGACCTCGACGCCCTCCTCGCCCGCCCGCGCCCGGACCACCGTGGCCGGCACCGCAGTCAGCGGGATCACGCCGGCAGGCAGCACTTCACGGCCCAGCAGCGCGTTCACCAGCGTGCTCTTGCCGCGTTTGGCCTCTCCGGCGACCAGCACTCGCAGCCGACCGGAATCCAGCCTGTCGCGCAGCGCGGCCAGCGTCTCGCGGTCGTCCTCGTCGGCTAGCTCGCCGAGCCGGTCGAGCAGCGCGGGCATCGCCGCCATGCCGGCGGTCGTCATGCTCTTCACCTACCTTCAGAAGGTAGGGACCGTTGGCGGACCACGCCGCGTTTCGTTGGCGGGCCCCTCCGCCCGTGCGTGCTTGCCAGGCTAGCCGCTCCAGCGGCCGGTCAGAGGAAGGCGGCCACCTCCTGCACTGCGGCGATAGGTGGCGTCCACAGGCCCTGCCGCCCCCGAGCGGGAACCGGCGGGTCGATCGGCCAGGGAAACTCGAGCGCCCAGTGGTACCAGCCTGGCACGGCCCAGCGGCTCGACGAGTCGCTCAGGATATCGGCCAGGAACACCAGGCCGATGATCGCTCCCCGCGCCCGCCACGCTGCCCGCGGCTGCCCGAAGGCTGCAGGATCGGCCATCGTCCACAGCAGCGCTTCGGACCCGTCTTCGTCGGCGCTCTTCCCGGCGTGTATCAGCAGCGGACCGCGGTATGAGGTCCGCCACCGCCGGTTCTCGATGTCCTTGCCGCCGTAGATCACGGCCCACGCCCAAGGCGGGCGCAGGGTCAGTGCTTTCACTGTCGGTAGCCGAGCCACAGCGTGCCTGTTCCTCCTCCCCAGCCGGCTCAGTAGCTCTGAATCAGGTGAATCACATAGGCGATGACGACAACGATGAATATGTACAGCAGATACACGTTGACGTCTCCCGATTGCAGCGGCCGAGCGAACCTGGCTAGCTGCTTGACCGCTGTCACAACCGGGTCATACAGGTAGCGCTGGAATATCGGCAGCACCCGGAAGTCGTAGTGCACCGGCCCAGACCGGCCCGCGGGGTCATCCGATGCCCGCTCGAGATGGAGTTCCGGCTGGTAAAGCCGACCGAACGTCACCCTGATCGGGTTGGCGAACGCGGCACCGGTGTACTGCATGCGGGGCCTGAACCTGAGTATTCCCCCGTCCCAGACCGGAACTGGCCGCGAGCGTGCCCGGCCGCCGACCAGATAGATCAGCAGGGGCACGACCGATATCGCCACCAAGAACAACGCCAGATAGGTGGGCGAGAACGCGGCGAAGTCCACATGTGCCGGGATGACGGTCAGCTTGCCCGGCAACAGCACAGGGCGTAGTCGCACCCCGGTAACCGCGTGCGCCACCTGGCCGAGTGCGATTAGCACGACGGGTGCGCCAATGCTCAGCGCGACACAAGCGACCGCGAGCAGAGCAGGTCCGGCCTGCGGCTGTCCCGCTTCCCGTGCCCTGTCCGCGGCCCGGCTGCGAGGCAAGCCGAGGAAACCGATCCCGTACGCGTGTGCGAACGCCATCACTGCCAGCCCGCCCGACAGCGCGAGCGCAGCGCCGGCCAGCACGAGTACCACGCCGGCTAGCGGCTGGATCCGAAATCCCTGGAATAGGCCCTGGAAGATCAGCCACTCGCTGACGAACCCGTTGAGCGGCGGCAGGCCTGCGATGCCGAGCGTGCCGAGCAGTGTAATGACCGAGGTTCGCGGCATCCGCCGGGCCAGACCGCCGAGGCGGTCAAGATCCCTCGTCCCGGTAACGTGCTCGACCACGCCAGCTTCCAGGAACAGGAGGGTCTTGTAGACACCGTGATTGACCACGTGGTACAGCGCGGCCAGCAGCAGATACGCGCCGAGCGCGGGCTGATGGCCAGCCCGGAACATCATGGCCGCGCCGGTCGCTGTCACGATAATCCCGATGTTCTCCACGCTGTGGAAGGCGAGCAGTCGCTTGAAGTCCTCTTCGATCACCGCGTAGAGGACGCCGATCACGGCAGTCACCGCACCGAGCACGGTTGTCAGCACGCCCCACCACATCGGCCCTCCGGCGAGGAGCTGGAAGGCGAACAGCATCACCCCGTAGACGCCGAGCTTGATCACCAGGCCCGACAGGAAGGCCGACCCGT
>JASHSO010000139.1 GCA_030038715.1 Streptosporangiaceae bacterium | reverse complement strand
CGGGGACCGCCCGGTGTGTTGTTGTGGATACCTGTGCACACTGGCTGTGAATAGGTCCGGCATTGGCGCGAACTGTCGGCTATGACGTGCCGAAATGGCATCCACCGTTGTGGATGATCAGTCCGTTCCTGCCGCACCGTCCGAGCCGGAGCCGTCATCGGGCGAATCGGCTTCAATGTCGGAAATGTCAATGTCCGGCTTACCGCGGACAAAGGACTCTGGGTCATCGAGATCCTCAGTCGTGGGCAGCAGGTCGGGGTGTGCCCACACCCCGTCTCGCCCGGCGACGCCGCGTTGGTCGGTCAGCGCCTGCCAGATCGCGGCCGCCTCGCGCAGCCGCCGTGGCCGCAGTTCGAGCCCGACGAGAGTGGCGAACGTCCGCTCGGCCGGCCCGCCAGTGGCCCTGCGCCGCCTGATCGCTTCCGCGAGCGCGTCCGCCTGTGGCAGCCGGTCGCGTGCGGATGTCGCGACCACCGTTGCGACCCAGCCTTCCACCAGCGCCAGCACGGTCTCCAGCCGGGCGAGAGCCGCCTTCTGCTCTGGGGTGTCCTCCGGCTGGAACAGGGCGGTACCGGACAGCGCTTCGTTCAGCGCCTCCGGGTTGGCCGGGTCGATCTGCGGCATCGCCTCTCGAAGCGCCGAGGCATCGACCTTGATCCCGCGCGCGTAGTCTTCGACGGCACCGAGCAGTCGCGCCCGAAGCCATGGCACGTGGCCGAATAGCCGGTGATGGGCAGCTTCCCGCAGCGCCAGGAACAGGCGCACCTCGTTGGCGTCGACCGACAGGCCAGCACCGAACGCCGCGGCGTTCGCCGGCAGCAGGGCCGCCGTCCCCTGCGGTCCGAGCGGAAGGCCAACGTCGGTCGAGCTGACGACTTCCTCGGCTAGCGCCCCGACGACAGCGCCCGTCTGCCCGCCAACCATTAGCCCGCCGATCCTGCGCATCATCTCCCCGAACCCACCGAGCCCCCCGAGGCCGCCGAGCATCGCTCGCATCTCCGGCGGCAGGTCGCCCGCCATTTCTGTGGGGTCGTTGAACAGCCCGCTCATCGCCTCGACGGCGCGGGCGGCGATGGGATCGCACAGCTTGGACCAAACCGGCAGGGTTGCCTCGACCCATTCGGCTCGGCTCCACGCCTGGACCGCGCGAATGCCGCTGGGGAACTCCGTCGCATCCTCCAGCCAGAGGTCGGCGAGGCGTAGCGCCTCGACCACCTTCTCGCGGTCCACCTCGAGGACGCTGGCGTCGCCCTTCGCCGAGACGGTCTGCCGGGCGACGTTCTTGGCCAGGTCCCAGTTGACAGGACCGCCTTGCCACGACATGAGATCGGCGAACTGGCGCAGCGCGTCGGCGAACTGCTGCGGGTCGCCCAGCGGGCCGAGTGGGCCACCACTGGGGGTATCTGGGTCGCGCGGCGGGCCGAAGCCGAAGGGAGGCTCAGTCATCTGCCGGACCTCTCAGGCAGGATGGAAGGGTCCACACCGGCCAAGCTATCCCAGGAGCGGTCCGCGGTGAGTAACCGAGTAGCTCAGGTTCGCCATGAGCGCAGTCCCGGCAACGGGTCCAGGACCAGGCGGGCCAGCGAGGAGCCGGAGTCGGCCGAGCTGACCGCTGCGGATGCAAACGGGGAGGCCCGGGTCGTTGAGCACGACCTCGCTGGCAGAACCGCGGGCCGGACAGGACCAGTGGTGGCGGTCACTGGCGCGGCGCATGGCCTTGGCCAGGCCCTGACGTCGCGGTTGGCTGCCTCGGCGCTGATCAGCCGGGTAGTCGCGATCGACGACCACCGGGGCGATGTGACGGGTGTGACGTGGCGCATCGTGGACGTCCGCGATCCGGCGCTGGCCGGGCGGCTCGCCGGCGTCGACGTCGTGGTGCACACCGACGTCGACTTCGCCCCTGAGGCGGATGCGAGGGCTCGGCGAGCCTTCAACGTCCGCGGCGCGCAGACCGTGCTGACGGCCGCCGCGGCTGGCGGCGTGGGCAGGGCAGTGCTGGTCACCAGCGCGATGGTCTACGGTGCCAGCCCGGACAATGCGGTCCCGCTGCCCGAAGACGCGTCGCTGAGCGTGGAGTCGGACGACAGCGTGGTGGGGGACCTGCTGGAGATCGAGCACCTAGCCCAGCGCTCGGCGCGCGCGCACCTCGGCCTGAGCGTCACGGTCGTCAGGCCAGCCGCGCTCGTCGGCGACGGCATCGACACGCTCGTGACGCGGCATTTCGAGGCACCCCGGCTGCTGGCCGTCAAGGGCTGCGCGGCCCGCTGGCAGTTCTGCCACGTGGACGACCTGGTGTCCGCGCTCGAACTCGCTGCCGAGGGGCGCGTCGCCGGGTCGTTCGCGGTCGGTTGCGATGGCTGGCTGGAGCAGGATCAGGTAGCGGCCATTTCCGGGCTGCGCAAGATCGAACTGCCCGCCGGGCTGACTTTTGCGACCGCGCAGCGATTGCATCGTGCCGGCATCACCCCGGCGCCGGTCACAGATCTTCGCTACGTGGTCTATCCCTGGGTTGTCGACTGCCAGACACTACGCGCCGCGGGCTGGCGGCCGAGCTACGACAACGCTGCTGCACTGGAGGTGCTGCTCGCCCAGCGAGCGGGTCACCACGCCGTCGCCGGGCGCAGGCTGGACAAGAAGGACGCTGCGATCACGGCCGCCGGCGCCGTGGCAGTCGTGGGGACCGCAGCGATCGTCCACCAGGTGCGACGCCGTCGGCGCGGGTCCTGACCGCGCAGGTCAGGGGCTGAGTTGGCGACGAGGTGCCCGACTGGCTGTAATTTTGCATCGTGACCGCGATCAGGCTGACCGAGCTGCGCGACGAGCCGCTGTCGATTGACGACGTGCGCGCCGCCGTGCAGGATCCCGCGGCCGGGGCGATCGCGCTGTTCGTCGGCACGGTCCGTGACCATGATCACGGACGCGAGGTGTCGGCCCTGTCCTACAGCGCGCATCCGTCGGCCGCCGCCGAACTGGCTACCGTTGCCGAGAAGGTGGCGGCCAGCCACCCGGTCATCGCTGTGGCCGTGGTGCACAGGACCGGTGACCTGGCCATCGGCGACGTCGCCGTGGTGGCCGCGGTCTCGGCCGGGCACCGGGACGTCGCCTTCGCCGCGTGTCGCGAGCTGATCGATCAAGTGAAAGCCACAGTCCCGATCTGGAAGCACCAGTCGTTCACGGCCGGCGACAGCGAGTGGGTGAACAGTGCGTAGGCTTCCGGCCATGCACAGCCGGCAGCTTGCCATGCCCCGCCGCCTCGCCACCCTGGTCATCGCCGGATGCTGCGTGGTCGCCGGCCTAGCCGTCGCCGCGTTCACGTCAGTGCCGTACGTGGCGCTGACCCCGGGCCCGACCCTGAACACGCTGGGCAGCCCGTCCGGCAAGCCGCTCATCCAGATCAGCGGGCACCCCACGTATCCGACGACCGGGCACCTCAACATGGTCACCGTGTCTTACTCGGGCGGGCCGGGCACCGGCTTCAATATCTTCAACGCGCTGAGTGCCTGGCTGACGCCGGATGACGCGGTGGTGCCGCAGAGCGAGATCTTCTCTCCCGGTCAGTCGCAGCAGCAGGTCGTCCAGCAGGACACCCAGGAAATGGTGGGCTCCCAGCAGGACGCTGCCGCCGCCGCCCTGTGCTACCTGGGCATCGGCTACAAGACCATCGACAAGATCACGTCGGTCGTCAAGGGCACCCCGGCCTACGGCGTTCTGCACCCGGGCGAGGCGATCACCGCGGTGGACGGCGCGCCAGTCGGCTGCCACAACGACGTCGTCACGATGATCAGGGACCGCAAGCCCGGAGCGCCGGTGACCTTGACGATCCAGCAGGGCGGCAGCACCAGGACGATCCGGCTCGACACCAAGGACGTGGACGGCGAGCCGGTGGTCGGCGTCACGCTGGCTCCGCCCAGTTACGTCTTTCCTTTTGACATCAAGATTTACATCCCTGGCATCGGCGGTCCGAGTGCGGGCATGATGTTCGCCCGCGGCATCATCGACAAGCTGACCAGGGACAGCCTGACCGGCGGCCGCTTCATCGCCGGCACTGGCGAGATTGAGCCGAACGGCCAGGTCGAGGCGATCGGCGGGATCCAGCAGAAGATGGCGGGAGCGAGGGCGGCCGGCGCGACCATCTTCCTGACCCCGGCGGCCAACTGCTCCAACACGACTGGGGCCGTTCCCGCCGGGCTGCGGCTGGTCAAGGTGAGCACACTGGCCGAGGCCGTGCACGACCTCGAGGCGATCAAGAGCGGGCAGCCAGTTCCGTCCTGCTGAGCCTGTCGCCGCCGCCGCCGGCCGCACCTGGATCGCTCGTCCCGGCCGCCCGCCACCCCGGCACGGGCACACCGCGGAGGGCGTACGCTCGGATCTGACAGCTTTCCAGGGCGGGGCCTCCGGCAGTGCAACGCAGGTCCCGCACGGGCTGACGCGAAGGGAGCGGTACCGATCGTGGCGCCTCGAGTGCTAGTCGATGCGACCGCGGTGCCGGCCGACCGCGGCGCGCTTGGCCGCTATGTCGATGGCCTCATCGAAGCCCTGGGTGTGGCCGGGGCTGACCTGGCCGTCGCCTGCCAGCGAGCCGACGAGGAACGCTATGGCAGGCTCGTGCCGAACGCGACCGTCGTGGCGGCACCGGCCGCCATTGCGCACCGGCCGGCCAGGCTCGCCTGGGAGCAGAGCGGGCTGCCGCTGGTAGCCCAGCAGGTCGCCGCGGACGTGATCCACTCCCCGCACTACTCGATGCCGCTGCGCCCGGGCGCGCCGATCGTCGTCACCGTGCACGACCTGACCTTCTTCACCGAGCCGGATGCGCATAGTCCGGTGACCGCGACGTTTTACAAGGCCGCCATCCGCACCTCGGTCCGGCGCGCCACCCGGCTGATTGTCCCGTCGAAGGCGACGAGGGACGAGCTGGTACGCGTGCTGGCCGCCGACCCGACCAGGATCGACGTGGCCTACCACGGCGTCGACCACAACCTGTT